>JBDTUL010000139.1:0-12178 GCA_040007735.1 Gammaproteobacteria bacterium
GCTGGGCGTGACGGTGGTGCGGGATGTGCTGGCGGTGACGGTAGATGCGGGGATTGATGGGTCGACCGTCTCGGATAACACGGTGCTCATCACAGGCACCTTGCAGGCTCCTCCGAACTCTGCGGTGAGCGTCGGCTCTCACATCGGCACCGTAACGTTCGACGGCCGATTCTTCATCAACGATGTGCCACTGGTCTCCGGAACCAACAATCTGGTGATTACTCTTGCCACGCAGGAGGGATTGACGACCACCAGAAACTTCACAGTCATCCGCAATGCGGACCCTGGCATAGGTGTTTCGGTGACGGAATCCAGCGGTATCGCGCCATTCGACACCGAGTTCAGCGTGACAGGCGTCGATGGGCCGGCGCCAAAGTACGTCGAGTTCGACATCAATGGGGATGGCGTGGTCGACTTCACGCTCAACGGCCCAGCGGCGGCGAAGGTGATCGTGACGATCTCTTCGCCCGGCTACAACCGAGCCACGGTGAGGGTAAAAGACGCGGATGGGATCGTCCTGTATTCGGCGACGAAGGTGCTATATGCCGTCAGTTCGATCGCGCAGTCGAGCTTCCTGACGGGCATCTACACGCGAATGCTGGACCAGCTTCGCTCCGGGGAGTTGACCGGCGCGCTGACGGCGTTTACCGAGCACGCGGTACCGAAGTACACGGCGGTCTTCAACGCCCTCGGCGCAGACCTGGTCACAGCGGTCGATCAGCTGGGCACGATCAGGGGGTGCACGATGGCTCCCAGCATCGCGGAAATCCTGCTCGTTCGGCAGGACGGAGCGCAGCTTCTGGGCTACGAGGTCCAGTTGCTGCGCGGGCCGGATGGCATCTGGCGAATCGATGGAATGTAAGAGAAGAAAGCGAGACCCGTATGCAGAAGCTAATTGTTGCGCTGATCGTTGCGATTGCGGCGAGCGGTTGCTCCATCACCCTGGACGCCCAGTCAACGCCACCCGAGCATTTGACGCGACGCGTGATAGACAGTGACTCCAGGGAGCCCGTGGCTGGCGCCTACGTGATTTTCACCTGGTGGGAAACGAGGGCGGACCTCTCGCACTCGAGCAGCCGATGTGCGAGGAATGAATTTCGCCTCACAGATGAGACGGGATCAGTGAAGCTTCCGACCTGGCGGGGCACCTACCCCATCGTGACGGATGTCTACAAGGCGGGCATGGTGCGGGTACGGTCCAAGCTTGAGAAGGAGGGGATGGAGTTGTTGCAGAAATCTCGCGCGCCCGTGGGTGAGCGGTATCAGGAGATGAGGATGACGCGCGGTCGCCTTGGATGCGAGGGGGGCAGTGGGAGTTTGCTTCCGGTCTACGAAAGCCTCTTGCACGAAGCCTTGCAGTTAAAAACGCCGAGCACAGATGAGAAGCTGTTTGATGGCTTTGAAATCGCCAGAGACTCTTCGCAATATGGAGATGATGAAGCGAGGCGAATGTACATCGAGAGGCTGAAGGCAAGATCGCGGGGCATTCAGCAATGAACGTGCGTGGTGCATTACTGCTTGTTCTAATTGTCTCAACCAATGCGATCGCGTATGAGACAGGGACCCACGCGTTGGCAACGATCTACGCCGCGCGGAAGTCGAATATTTTCAACCAGGAGGCTCACCGACGACTGGGAATTGATCTACTGACCATGCCGGTTGAATCTGGTCCACAACCCTTCGGCGCAAAGTACTTCGACATGGGGTCAGAACTGCGAGTAAGGGAGGCGATTGACTGGTATGAAAAGCCGTTGCTTCCTGAGAGTGCGCTGACCTTTGACAGGGAATTGGACAACCTGACTATCGCTGGCTGGCTGGCTCGAGGCGCGATCCGCGAAGACGACAGTCCGATCGAAGGGCCGCCGGACGATCCCCTCAATGGCGCGCGGCCTTTCAACCACTTCTTCGATCCTGCCCACAATCTGCCGCTTACGTACGGCGGGGACAATGGTGCCGCTCCTTTTCTCGGGGCCGTCAGGAATCCGGATTGGGCATTGGGTGTGCAGGACGCGTTTGCGAATCCTCCACAAGCCAACGAGCTGCGGCAGAACCACTTCTCGATCCTCGACGCGCGGGAAGCCATGTGGCGTGCCCTGACGCTGCGCAGCTCCACGGGTCCGCTGGAGGATTTTGGCGGCTTGTCAAAGGAGGCAGCGCGCAAGGCCTATTGGGCGACGACTTTTCGCGCACTCGGCAATGTGGTGCACATGATTCAGGATCTGGCGCAACCACAGCATGCTCGCAACGAGCCCCACTCCGGAATTGGGCCACACGCGATTCAGGCCGCGTTTACCGGCCATGGGAGCGTAATCGAGAACTACATTGAGACGAGAGCTCGCGGACGCGACATCAAGAAGACACGCGACTTCGGTGGGGGTGCTGTCTCATTCGAGTTCCAGGGCAAGACCCTTCCTGCACTCGATACCTATCCCGTCATTCCCCAGTTCAGCCGCTATGCGGACTACTTTTCCACCAGTCCCGGGTCGATATCCAGCCCCGGATGGGGGATCGCTGACTTCACGAACCGGAAGTTTTTCTCGGCGTTCAAGAACCTGGGTGTGGCGGGAATGGAGCTCCCCTCATCCGATACCTCGCGCTACTCCAGCTGCCTCAAGCCGGCCTTTGGTTGGGACGACGTGGCGGAGCCCGATGACGTGAAGATGGAAATGCTCTGCACCAACGCGGCCAATCCACTGATCGATGAGGTGTCGGGTGCCTCGCTTCAGGACTTTCCCATGACCGCGAAAAGCGCATGGGACAAGTTCTTGAACCTCAAGGCTTTGCCTGGAACCTACCAGCTCAATCGACATATCTATGATCAGCAAGCGGAGTTCCTGTTGCCTCGTGCAGTAGCGTATTCGGCCGGCCTGATCGACTATTTCTTCCGCGGTCAAATGGAGATTGCGCTCCCCGCCGCGGGCGTTTACGCGATTCTTGATCATGCGGAACTTGCTGGCGACGGCAAGCCGTCCACGGGCGTAAGCGCGTTCAAAGGGTTCAAGAAGCTCAGGCTTCGGCTACGGAATGCCACGCCCGATATTCAGCCGCCAGGGAACGGTGCGGCAGTTCCTCAAGCGATGGGCATCGGGAAGCTGGCGGCGGTGATGAAATTCAGGAGAAACACCTGCTACACGGATGATCTCGCAGGCTCAATGTCGCCCAGTTGTCGTGGATCCTCGGAGGAGATGGTTGTTTCCAACCTTGAGAGTGTGGAATCGGTCGCAACCAGCTTCCAGGAGTTGACGTTCACCTTCGATACGGAGATTCCAATCAACATGACCGACGCCTACCTTCAGGTGGTATTTCGCGGTGCTCTCGGCGCGGAGTCGGACGCAGTCGCTGTGGCGACGAATGACGTCTCAGAGCCTACCTACGCGTCGTACTTCAACGCGACGGACATGATCTGGCTGGACGGAACTTTGAGGACGCGGGACGAAATTGCGTCCAGTTCATCCTTGCGCCAGAAGATCACGGTACCGAATTGCCTCGACTACCTAGGCGAGCTTCGAGGCGATTGCTTGCAGCCGCAGGACCATATCGGCATCACCATGACCGTGGCAGGCGTCGCAGGCTCCGTTGGGGTTAGTTCGGATGACCTTCCTGTTCGTCGCTATCTGCGTTTCGCCTACCTCACCGATAGCGCCGCACTGCAGGGGCTGACTCAAGGTGGGGATTGCGTCATGTCGGCGCAGGCGGATGCGCCCACTCTCATTCAGCAGAACAGCGTGATTGGCCCGGGATCCACGTCGATGACATTTTCGCAATACCCGTCAATCCGCGGTATCCACGGATGGAATGCAATGTCGTGCATCCTTCGCGCAGACGAGCTTCCATTGCCAGATCAGTCGATGCCTTTGCCGGGAATGACCTCTATCGACCAGGCGTCGAGACCGATTGCCCTGACAAACGTTCCGCAATGGTAGAGGCGGCCGCGCTCACTGCTCACGAATGAGGCTTGCCGGCTTCGTGACGCTTGCCATTGTTGCCAGTGGCCACACGCAGCCGGTACCGCGCGGTGGCGCAAATATGGCGCCCATCGACTATGCCCGCACCCATGAGTTCCGACGCATGTTCAATCCCATGAGCGCCTCATGGCTACCCGCGATTTCGCGACCGAGTAGCGCGGGCCGATGGCTACTTGCGTTGTTTGCTGTCATCTCGTTGAGTTCGCATGCCCAGTTTGCGCCCAAGGTCTATGCCGCCGGCCCTAAGCGAGGGGACGTCGTGGATGCAGACAGCGCCGCTCCGTTGGCAGGCGTTGTCATCGTGGCGCGCTGGGAGTGGTTGGAATTTCGCTGGAGCCATTCAGGCGGGTCATATGACAACAATGGCCAGTCCGTTCACCTCGGCGAAGCCACCAGCGACAACGCGGGGCGCTTTAGGATTCCGGCATGGGGACCTGTCACCAAGGTTCGAGGAATGATGGACAGCCAGGCGCCTTTACTGCTGGCGTTCAAGCCAGGATACGAACCACTCGTTCACGACATCGGTGATTCGAAAGGCACCACTTTGCGACTGAAGAAGTTCGCGGGAGAGCCCAAGGCCTACGCGAAGCTGGTCGCGGCTTTCCAGGGGAGCTTGCGCTGGGATTGGGAGGAGAACTCCGAAGGTTTTCCGACAATGGTGAGCGCGTTGCATCGCGAGCGCGTCCGACTGGGATCCGAGGGAGCGGTGATCCGTGGGGCGGACCGAATGCCGGGCCGTAGCGGTGAGGGCAAGCTCATTGACGTCGAGACCCTGAAGAGCGGCACGGGAGGCGTCGCGTGGGTCGAGTGGACGATGCGTAGGGTGGAAGGAGGGGCCGATCGGCGCAAGGTCGTGCAGGCTGTTGGCAGCCGATTCCAGCCAAACGCCGTTTTCTACGTTTCGCCATGGCGCTTGCCGGGACCCCGGGTTAGGGGTTGGGAGATAGACACGGCCGTGAAGCCGCTGGTCCGCATCTACCCGCATGGCGGGGAGCGAAGCGCGGCGGTGCGCTGGGAAGAGAAGGGAGGAGCGATCTCTGTGCGCAGGACGCCAGACACCCGTGCGGCCCGCGTGGCCGAGCTGCGCAAATGGCGCAACGACATCGATGCGGAGCTCGCGAAGGGTGATCGAGTCGAATCGATGGAACTGCTCCAGCCGCTGCTCGACAGCTTCGATGATCAGTGCCGGGCCCTCACACCGGACTTGCACAAGGAGCTCTGCTTCGATCCAGGTTCCGACGTGGGACGCGCAATCTATGCATCCACGCACCGGACGGAGAGGATCGAGGAGGGAGAGAACGGCCTTCGAATCGTGACGCGGACGCCCGCGCCCGAGCCAACGCCCGCCCCGGCTGGTCCGCCTCCCATTCGGGGCGTGAAGGGCTTTTCCATCGAGCCTTCGAAATGATGGTTCCAGGTTTCCGGCTGGCTGCGACTGCGTGGCTCGTTCTCGTTGCATTCGCTTCGATTTCCGCGCAGCCGCTCAGCGAAGCGCAGAAGCAGCTGTTGAGCTCGAGCATCTCCGAGGATGCCGCCATGCAGATGGGCAAGGAGGGTGATGTCGCCGCTTTCGCCCGCATCGTGGCCACCGGCGATGGGGGATTGGTCTCGCGCTACGGCACCGGTATGTCCTTGGGTGGGATCAAAGTGCTCCCGCCGGAAGTCGAGGCGCTGGTTGTGCGCAATTTCGACCACGCGGCCCTAAGCCCGACGCTGCGTGCGATGCCGCCAAAATACCAGACGCGCGCACTTTTCGATCGCTACTATGCCCGGGTCTTGTCGACATCGCGTGGATTCGATCAGGTATTCAAGCAGATCCTCAATACGGATCAACCAGGCATCGACGCGGAGATCCTGGAGATCATGCCGCGGTTCTTTTCTTTGCCGCACGAGACGAATCCTGCGCTCGCGTACCTTGCGCAACGCAAGTATCCCGGGGCAGTGCCCGCTCTGATAGCTGCGATCGAGCCCGCGTATCGTGCCGATTCGCAATACAACAACCCTCTCACACTACTTCTACGCTACGACACGCCGGAGGTCTGGAGGCGTGCCGACGCGGAAGTCCGGCGCCTGCGCGCGGCTGGGCGTGTCCCCGACAACGCCTACCAGCATTCGCGCTTCGAAATCGATCCGTTGGTCACCGATCCCGATGGTGCCATCAAGCGGCGCCGTGCCAGCGAAGCAGCCGCACCCTTCAACCAGGAGCGCCTCGCCTTGGCGAAGTCCGCGCCCCCCGCTACGCTTCGCGCGGAACCGGTGCGTTATATCGAGGCGCAGGCGCGTTATCTCGACAGCGTCGACGCGCTGCTCGCCAAGTATCCGCACGAGTCTGGCGCCCATACCGTCGGGACCCAGTATGGCTCGCTAGCGTTGTATGTGCGCGTCGTGGGGCGCGACGTTCCACGTGCGCTCAAGCTCTACGAGCGTGGGGCCCAGGGACGCAGCGGAATTGCCCTTGTGGGCTTGGCGGATACCTACCAGTTGGCACTGCGCGACCCCGCGAAGGCGATAGCCGCCTACCAGCGCGCGCTCGATATCGCGAACGCTCCGCCCGGCCCCATCAATCCGTTTGGCAGTGGGGGTACCCCAATAAACGCCTTCTGGACGTCTTGGTTCTCGGCGGAGATCGAGTTCCTGCGTACCGGCAAGCCGTTTCGGGGCCGAGTGCCCGAAGCTGCGATCTCGGGATTCTGGACCATTCTTTCGGGATGGCGGGGATCCCTGGCAATCGCCTATCCCGCTTGGCCGGTGTCGATGCGAGTGGTCAGCAGCGCAACGCGCAGCGTTCCCGCCTACAGCGGATACGCCCTGGGGCAGCGGGGCGACAGTACGCAGGGCAAGTGGAGCGATATCGAGTCCGTCAACGCGGCTGCAACCGATGATGGTCTCGTCGCCAAATTGCCGGCGCTCCCCGCTTCGCGCTATTCGTTCATGGTCGCGTTGAGGCATATCAGTGTACTCAAGGACCCTGCCCGCATTCTTGCGGAACTGGAACGCCACGATCCCAGCGGGTACTGGACCACGATCGTGCTTGGTACGGTTGACTACCACGAACGTACAGGGCGCGATGGTGCTCTCGCCGACGGTACTGCGGACGCGATGCCCGGTATGGGGTCACCCGCCAAACCCAACCCGCTTTCGGCTGCGGCGCGCCGCTACCTGCAGTCGCGCGGCCTGAGACCCACGGAGAAGAAATGAAGCTGGCATTTGCGGCCTTGGCACTCACCTTGGCGTGCGCGGAGGTGCTCGCCCAACCGGTGAACACCAACCTGCAGGCCCGCGAACTTGCCCGCAAGCTCGGACGTGAGCAGAACCCGGAGGGGCTCCAGACCATCATCAAGGCCCGCAATCCCGACCTGCTCAACTCCTACTTGAGCGGCTCCGGGGAAGGCCTGGGCCGGCTGCAGGATGCGGAAGGAAAGAAGCTCGTGCCACCCGACCTCGAGGTGGTCATGGTGCGCTACTACCGGGATGATGCGATCGGCCCCAGGTTGTGGATGCTGTGCAGCAGCGCCCGCATTCAGTCACGCGAACTCTTCGACCTCATGTTCGCCGAGCTACGCGCAGGCAAGCCGCGAGACCACGGGTCGTATAGCGTCGGTTGCGTCGTCCATTCCAGGGTGGCTGGGGTGGAGGCAGTATTGACCGAATGGCTGACGGCGACGGATGCCCCGCGGGGCCAGACACTGCAGACGGTCATGGTGGCGCTCGCACAGCGAAAGTATCTGCGCGCCAGCCCCGCGATCTCCGCAATCCTGAATGCTACGCCGCCCGGCGGGGGAAGCAGCGCCATCTTCGCGCTCTCAATGATGCCTTCAGCGGAGGCGGCCGAGGCGATGCTCTCGCGCCTCGCGGTGCTCAAGCGGTCACCGCCCACTCCGGAGATCGTACGGGAATCTCGCTCCATTGCTGGATACCTTTCCCAGTACCCGACCTCGATCGCGATTCCGTACATGCGCATGCGCGCGGGATTGCCCGATGAAGTCCGAGAGTACGCGAGCACCTGGCTCATGGCTCGCAAGGATCTGGGTGCCGTGCCGGACGCGCTCGAGCTCGTGGCCGAGACCAAGACGTATCCGCGTGCGATCGAGGCGCTGATTGCTTCCGATTCACCGGAGGCGTGGAGGCAGGCGCGGTCGGCGGTGGAGAAAGGCCACAAGGAAGGGCGCCTGGGGGAGCCACAGTACCGGTCCGCAGTCTCGATGCTGGACGGCAAGATCGCCGATCCCGCCAAGCATATGGCCGAGCGCAACGCGGCGAAGAAGGACAACGAATTCGCGACCCATTTCCGGCTCCTGAACCGCGACCTCGAGGAAGCGAACAAGTTGAGGTCCTCCAACCCGGATCGTTACGTCCCTGCGTTGCTCGAGTACCTTGCGTCGGCGGAGAAGCTGGCCGCGGACTATCCGACCTCGTTCATGGCGAAGCACCAGGCGAGAATTGCCTTCCCGAACATGCGCGTCGGCCTCGGAAACTACGTGCGCTTCCGCCAGAAGCGCCCGCGCGAGGCCATCGACATCTACGAGGTCGCGCGCCGGGGCGGCGGCGAGCTCGCGGGCTTCGCCATCGCGGACACTTTGCAGTTTGACTTGCGTGATCCGAAGGGCGCGATCGCCGAGTACCGCAAGCTGGTCAAGATCCTGCCGCCGCTGCCCTCGGGCCTCGAGCTCGACCAGAATACGGCGCTGCAGCAGTGGGCCCAACGCTGGCTCGCCGCCCAAATCGAATTTCTTTCGTCGGGAAAGAGATTCTCCGGAACCTTGAAGGCGGAGGACACGGCGGTCATCGCACTCCTGGAAGCCGGGCCGCGCACGAGCGACACTTTCGACTTCGAGCCTCTGATGGGCCTGTTCTCCGGACGCGATGCATCGTCGGTGAACCGGGCGGCAGTGGAGCGCCAACTGAAGGCGCTGCCCTCGTCAGCGCTCGTGCTGCAGTCGTCGGCGATGTTCTTGCCATTCCTTCCGAGTGCGGATTCCGTCCTTGCGTACCTTGCGCGGCATGACCCGGCCGGCTATGCAACCGCATGCTACTTCGCGGTTGTCGACTGGCCCGAAGCGCGCGCCTTCGCGGCGCCTACGCGAAACCCCGGCGGTTCTGATCCGCTGCGCGAGGCAAAAGCGCGCTTCCTCAAGGAACGGAAGATCGACCTGGAGGAGTTGCGCCGCCTGGAGCGCAACAATCGATGAATTCATTGTGGGGCACGCATGCTTCGAACTGATCGAGCGGTCATCTTGATTGTAGGGCTCGGTGTCGCGGCAGCTTGCGCCGCCACCAGCGGCCAGGTTGTCGATGAAAAAGGAGCGCCGGTCGGCGGAGCCTTCATCGTCACGACGTGGCGCGGCACAGCCCCCAATCCGTTCTCAAGCAGCGAGGACTGCTATTCGGTGCTGGTAACGAGGACGGCTGCCGACGGAACCTTCAAAGTTCCTTCGAGCTCGCCTGATAGCGGAGGGTTGCTGCTCAACAGGAAATCGTATTCAAGCGTTTACGTCCCGGGATACCGTTCGGAATCAGTGCAGCCCCAGGGAGGGATGACGCGGCTGCGGCGCTCGGACGAAGCAACCGTGAAGCGGGTGCGCAAACTGCTGTACAAGATCCACCCAACATGTGTGAATCCGTCTCGAGTACGGGAGCTCGCTCCCATTTTTAAGGCCATGTATGAAGAGGCTCTTGCGCTGAAGGCGGCGAGCGGTATGCGGGAGGACAACTCGTTTTATGCGTTGAAGTACCAATACGAAGCGGCAAGCGCCGGCGTCTGGCCGCCACAGCCGAAGCTGGAATACAGGATGAAGCCGAACTAGCGGAGTGGGATCTCCGAGGCGGCGTTCTACGTGTGGACGAAGAAGTACGCGAGCCATGATTTACATGATCAAGACTACGGATGGGATATGGGGAATCGAATCCATGTAACCGCTTTACTGGTCTTGGCATCAAACCTGGCATTTGCGGTTGGCGACAAAAGCGTTTCCAGCATGTCGCAACTGAATGGCCCGATCCCATTTGAATTGACGGGGACCGTTTTGGATAAGGATACGAAGGAGCCGATAAGCGGCGCATTCGTCATAGCATCCTATTTCGCGCCAATCACAAACCGCCTCGGTTCTGGCAATTGGTGGGTCAAGTCGCGTGGCACTTACTCCGACAGCGCAGGAAGCTTTCGCTTTCCAGTTGAAGATTAGACAGCCCTCCCAGGCTTTCCACGCCGCCAACCAATCCTGTGAGGCCATCGAATTAGCAATCACGGATTCGCAAGGCAAAGCAAAGTCGTCAACGAGAGACGACTCAACTCGCCCTACTACACATGCTGTTTATAAGCTCGGCTATGACGCGAGCGGCATGGATGGCGACGTTCAGCTAATGACGCTTACAAGCAGAGATGTCACCAAGAAAGTGAAGGCGATGTTGAGGAACGCGGGCGGCACGCGCTGTTCGAACGCCGTTCTGAAAGATGCGATGCCGTTTTTGGTCGCGGTTAGGAATGAGGTGGCGACACTCGCGACAACCCCCGAGGATTTGGCGAGCGTCGACAATTTGACTAAGAAGATTTCTTCGATGCAGTCCGGAACATCGCTAAAAAGCAGTCATATGGACAGCAAATGAAAAACGGTCCGCTCGCAATCGAGTCTTTCTTGCACTGGGAACAAACCTGTCGAGCGCGGTGGATGGCTTGGGCATCTACCGCCCATCAACGATGAGCTTGCCGACTTCTGAGATCGTTTTATCTCAAGAGAACACACCTGGCAGGCACACAGCCTACTTTGTGAAATTTATGCGCGGGCATGACGGTATCTGGCAAATTCATGGAATGTAAGGGGCGGCTATGCCGATGAAAGACACTCGAAAGGTTTTCGCTCTCCTTTCAGGAGGGCTCCTTCTGACTGCGTTCAGTGAAGCTTCTATTGCAGCCGGGCAGCAATCCGATTCCGATCGCACCGTGGTAGACCAGGTCACTGGAAAGCCGATTGCTAACGCATTAGTAGTTTACATTTGGGACCACAGGAACCCCGCTGCCTTTCACTCTGGGCCGGCGATCTGCGATCACGTCGAGGCAGTGCCCACGGACGTGAATGGTGTGGCGAAAATGCCCAAGATCAAAGGTCTTCCCAACGCTCGGCTTGATTCTGTCTACAAGGAGGGGATGGACGGCGTGAGTGCAAAGGGCACGCTGTACCGGATGGGTCCTTCAACCAAATCGACCGCTGAGCGCTTCGATTTGATAATGACTCAGTCGCAAATGCCTTGCCCGGCGGCCGCAACCAGCAATCTACTTCAGTACTACCGCGCCGTTCGTAGAGAGGCGGAAAGTTTAGCGACAACGCCGTACGACAAGCGACGGCTTGAGGGGTTTGCCTCGGAGATAGCGCGACTGGAAAGGATGAAGTCTCCTGGACCTGATAGCCGCGCAGGGGTGGCCAAATGAAGGCGCGCGAGACCGTCGTAGTGCGGCGTGTGAACTCATACCGTATTTTGTCAGTCAGCATCGCGTCAGTTGTGACAGCCTGCGCTAGCCTGAGTGCAGCGCCCGACGTGGCCGCCGGGCCGACGGTACGCATCGAAGGAACCGCAGAGCCGGTGCCCGGCGCGCTAGTCGTTTACGTCTGGCGCCACCGACAACCAGGTCTCGGTGACGCTGGCCCCAATATTTGCGATCGAGTGGAGGTGAGAAGCACTGCCGCGGATGGCACCTTTCTTCCTCCGAGAACTACTGGACTGGGAAGCCCGGTTACTCACACGATCTATAAGCAGGGCCTCGTTGAGAGCGGCGGAGATGAAACGAGCTTTAAGATGAAGCCCGTAGAGGGGGGCGCGCCTGTCCGCCTCGCTCAAATACTCGGAACAGCACACGGGCTCACCTGTCCGTATCCGGTGTTGAGAGATGCATTGGATTATTTCATCGCGGTGCGCGAAGAAGCGTCAGCGCTGGCAAGCACGCCCTAGGAAAAGCGTTCTGTAGCCGCACTGTCCATGAAGATCGAAGATCTAAGAGATGGTCGCGACGGACCGCGGCTAAACGCGCCGGTAGCAGTTCCCAAATGAACCGTTTGTTTGGCTTCGCCGCGTCATTGCGACATGAAGTCCAGTTTAGAACCGCATGGGACCGAGCCACGGTGAGGGTGAAAGGCGGCTAGGTGGTATAGACACGTTGACACTACGCGGCTACGGCGTATAGACTTGTTGATACAGGAGGCCATCATGTCCGAAACTGCGTC
>JBDTUL010000140.1:0-12177 GCA_040007735.1 Gammaproteobacteria bacterium
GCGTATGGCCATGAATAATCCGCCGCACCTCAGTAGCGCGATACGCGGTGGTAACAGCGTCTTCATTCACATCCTGAATCGCCGGCGCCGTGCGCGCCCCATGTGCTTTGCTCCCCGCGCGCGCCTGGTTGGCAAACTGATCCCGTGTTTCGAAGGGCAGGGCGAGAAAGCGCTTCTGCCAATCCGCTGTGCGCACACTGCTACGAAGCTCTTGATAGGAGTGATCGTCAGTGCACAGCGCATCGCCATGCGTTACCAGCACGCGCTCGCCATTCAGCTCCAGGATCACCGGGTCCGGTAACAGGCGGCAGCCGGTTCGATCGCAAAACTGCCGGCCGAGAAGAAAATCGCGATTGCCATGAATGACGAAGCAGGCGACGCCGCTGCTGGTCAGCTCTCGCAGCGCCGCTTCGATGCGCGCTTTTTCCGCATCCACGTGGTCGTCCCCGACCCAGACCTCGAACAGGTCCCCAAGGATGTAGAGCGCCTCGGCGTGCGCGGCCCGCGTACGCAGGAACTCAACGAACTGTTCCGTCGCTTGCGGTGTGCTGGCGTCGAGGTGAACGTCCGAGACGAACAGCCGGGCCATTCAGGCGCTCGCTGCCGGCTTACTGCGGCGGCGGGGTGGGCGCCGGGGCCGAACCTGATGCAGGGGGTGGGGGCGGCGGCGCCGAGCCTGACCCCGGATTCAGCGCCGGCTCGGGCTCCGGCATCACGGCGGGGTTGATCGGGGCACCGGACGGCGAGGCGGCGGCGCCTTTCACCAGTTCCACCTTCTCGATGACCACCGGCTTCAGCGGCGCTTCGGACTTGAACGGCCCGAAGTTGCCCGTGGCCACGACCCCGATGCGGTCGAGCACGTCCATGCCTTCGGTAATGCGGCCGAACACCGTGTAGCCCCAGCGGGTGGGCAGGGGATCAAGCTCCGGGTTGTCCGCGAGGTTCACGTAGAACTGCGCATTACCGCTGTGGGGCGGCCCGGAACGCGCCATGCCCACTGTGCCGCGCTTGTTCTGCAGCCCGTTGCCGGACTCGTTGACCACAGCGGCATGCGTGGTTTTCAGCTTGTAGTCGACCGACGAGTGGCCGCCACCCTGGACGACGAAGTTGCCGACCACGCGGTGAAACAAGGTGTTCGTGTAGAACCCCTCGTTGACGTAGACGAGGAAGTTCGCGACGGTGAGCGGCGAGCGATCCGGCTGCAGCTCGATGACGAATGCGCCCACGTTGGTGGTGACGCGCACCGCCTGCGCGCCCGCGCGGGGGGCAAAACCGGCCAGAAGAAGCATAGCCAGGAGCGGTAGCGCCTGCGCGATGCCGACCCGGCGACCCGTCACTCTGCTTGAATTCATCGGCGCTCCGGCCTGTCTGGCCCCTGATTGAGCGGCGGATTCTAGCAAGCGGGGGCGCCGCTCACCGAACAGGCGTTTCTGGGGTGGCCCGCTTCCCGTACCATTGCGGCCCCCCGTGCCAGGTATGGCGCTCCGCACCGAGGCCGCCCGGCCCGAGGCGGACCCCGGAGTTCACAGCGTGTTGTTTTCATGAGCGGATCGACAGCCAGGCCCATGCCTAGTTCGCAAGCAGGTGCGTCTTTGGATGCATCGGCCGACGCACAGGCGCGCGCGGGCGGCGGGGCGGCCACCACTCGATTCGCTCCCAGCCCCACCGGCGAGCTGCATCTGGGCAACGCGCGCACGGCGCTGTTCAACGTGCTGCTGGCCCACCATCTCGGGGGCCGGTTCATCCTGCGAGTGGAAGACACGGACGCGGAGCGCAGCAAAGACGTTCACGTGGCGAGCCAGATGGACGACCTGCGCTGGCTCGGCATCGAGTGGGATGCTGGCCCGGATCGCGAGGACGATCGCGGCCCGTACCGCCAGTCCCAGCGAAGGGCCGTGTACGAACGGTACTTCCACATACTCTCGGCGAACAACCTGACCTACCCGTGCTTCTGCACCTCTGTCGAGCTCGAAGTGTCTCGGCGCACGCAGCTCGCGGCAGGCAAGCCGCCGCGCTATGCGGGAACGTGCCGGGAACTCACACTGGAGCAGAGGGATCGCAAGCGGGCGGCGGGCATGTCCCCCACCACGCGCTTCCGCGTCCCCACCGGCAAGCGCGTCGAGTTCCTGGACTTCGTGCATGGCGAGCAGAGTTTTCTTAGTGACGACATCGGCGACTTCGTCGTGTCCCGCGCCGATGGGTCCGCGGCGTTCTTCGTCTCGAACGCGGTGGACGATGCGTCCATGGGTGTCACTCACGTCCTGCGCGGCGAAGATCACCTCACGAATACGCCGCGTCAGTTGATGATCCTCGATGCGCTCGAACTTCCCGCGCCCCGGTACGGTCACGTGTCGTTGCTGGTAGGTCCCGACGGAGCGCCGCTTTCGAAACGGCACGGCGACCCCAGCCTGAAGTTCTTTCGCGATCGCGGCTATTCGTCGGAGGCGATCGCAAACCATCTGTTTCGCCTCGGGCATTCGACGCCCGAGCACGGCTTTCTCACCCTCGAGCAGATGGCGAAAGCCTTCGATGCCACCCATCTCGGGCGCGCACCGGCTCGCTTCGACGAGCAGCAGCTCAACATGTGGCAGAAAGAATGGGTGAATCACGCGTCACCGGAGACCGCGCGCGCCTGGCTTGCGCCCGTTGTCCCAGCGGGTGTGGATGAACGGGCAGCGCAGGCTTTCGTCGCAGCAGTTTTGCCGAACGTAGTGTTGCCCGAGGATGCGCGCGGCTGGGCCGACGTAGTGTTCGGCGAGCTTCCGCCCTTCGCGGCGGAAGATGAGCAACTGGTTCGCAGCGCAGGCCCCGATTATTTCTCCGCAGCCGCCACCGCGGCGGGTGCGAACGGCAACGATCTCCAGGCCATCCTCAGCGCAGTGCGCGCGGCCACTGGCAAAACCGGCGCCGCGCTGTACAAGCCGCTACGTCTTGCGCTAACCGGCCGCACTCACGGGCCGGAACTTGCGCCTCTTCTGAAAGCGATGCCACCCGGCAAGGCGCGCGAGCGTCTCGCACGGTTTGCCGCTTAGCCTCTTATTCACCGGGAATCCTTCTACATGATCCGTATCCACAATTCCCTCACCGGTGAAAAAGAGCCGCTGCAGCCTATCAAGCCGGGACAGATCGGCATGTACGTGTGCGGTATCACCGTGTACGACTACATTCACATCGGTCACGCCCGCATGCTCACGGTGTTCGACACCGTGCAGCGCTATCTGCGATATCGCGACTATCAGGTGACGTACGTCCGGAACATCACTGACATCGACGACAAGATCATCAGGCGCGCGGCGGAGAACGGCGAGACCATCGAGCAACTCACCGCCCGCTTCATCCAGGCGATGGATGAAGACTGCGCGGCATTGGGACTGCAGAAGCCTGATGTCGAGCCGCGCGCCACCCAGCACGTCGACGGCATCATCAAGATGGTGTCGCAGCTCATCGAGCGCGGCTATGCGTACGTGGCGGCGAATGGCGATGTGAATTACGCCGTCGCAAAGTTTGAAGGCTACGGGAAGCTCTCCGGAAAAGTGCTGGCGGACCTGCGCGCCGGGTCGCGTGTCGAAGTGGATGAATCCAAGCGCGACCCGCTCGACTTCGTGCTGTGGAAAACCGCGAAGCCCGGCGAGCCCGCCTGGGATTCGCCTTGGGGACGCGGGCGTCCGGGGTGGCACATCGAGTGCTCCGCCATGTCCACGGATATTCTCGGGCTCAACTTCGATCTGCATGGCGGCGGCATCGACCTGAAGTTTCCGCACCATGAGAACGAAATCGCGCAGACCTGTGGCGCCACCGGTGCGAAGTTCGCGAACGTGTGGATGCACAACGGCTTCGTCAACATCGACGACGAGAAGATGTCGAAGTCGCTTGGCAACTTCTTCACGGTGCGCGATGTGCTGCCGAAGCTTCGGCACCCGGAAGTCATGCGCTACTTCCTGCTCGCCAGCCAGTACCGCGGCCCCATCAACTATTCGACGGACCAGCTCGAGCAGGCCGACATCCAGTTGAACCGCATCTATACGGCGCTTCGGGATTTGCCCACGTACGTGGAGACCCCCACGTTCGCTCACACCACGCGCTTCCGCGAAGTGATGGACGACGACTTCAACACGCCGGAAGCCCTGGCGGTGTTGCAAACATTGACGCGCGAGATCAACTCCTCACGCGATGCGGGCAAGAACCAGGCCGCGGCAGCGCTCGGTGCGGAGCTGCGCATGCTGGCGGGCGTGCTCGGGCTCGGTCAGCTCGACCCGGCGGAATGGTTCACGCGTTCCGCAAGCTACGCGCCAGCGCAGGGCGATGGCGCGGCCGGCACGGCACTGAGCAACGAAGACGCGCAACGCCTCGTGGATGCCCGGGTGGCCGCGCGTGTTGCCAAGAACTGGGCGGAATCGGACCGTCTGCGCGATGAACTGGCCGCGGCCGGCGTCATCGTCGAGGACAAATCGGGCGGCAAGGCCACCTGGCGCCGGAAATAGCCCGGCGGCGGCACTTGCGGCCGCCTGATGAGGCTCGGTCACGGCCCGATGAGCCGCGGCGGGCGCGCCATGCGTAGCCGCGCTAGCCGGGCGGCTACCTGCGATATTGGCGCTTCGGGCGGGTGTTCCGTATCATCCCGGGCCCGTCTCTGGCGCCCCTCAAGGCCGCAAGTGTCGGGTTCAAACGGTTCGGGGCATGGCGCAGTCTGGTAGCGCATCTGGTTTGGGACCAGAGGGTCGCAGGTTCAAATCCTGCTGCCCCGACCACCTTCCCACGGCGTGAATCTTCCTGATGTCTGACATCAGCCCCCGCAGCGTCGGGTTGGACTTTGGCACCTCGAACAGCGCGGTAACGTGCGTCGATGAGACAGGCGCGCCTCGCCTGGCGCAGTTCGGAAGCTCAGCCGGCGCCACGACCACATTTCCATCCGTTCTGCATTTCGAACGTGAACTCGACGGTGGCGTGTCGTCCCTGTACTGCTATGCCGGTGCGGAGGCAATCGAGCGCTATCTCAGTCACGAATCTCCGGGCCGCCTGATGCGTTCGCTGAAGGCCTACCTTTCCGACCGCAATTTCGATGGCACCAGCGTTTACGGCAGGCACCTGACGCTTGCCGATCTGATCGCCGCGTTCCTGCAGAAGCTGCTCGAGGCAGCGAGGCCATCGCTCGGGCCGATCCCTTCGCGGGTCGTCGCAGGCCGGCCCGTCCATTTTTCCAATGAGCGTGCGGAAGCCGCCAACGTCTTTGCACTGACGCGGCTGATGCAGTCCGTGCAGGCGTGCGGCTTTGAGCAGGTCATCTTTGAATACGAGCCGGTCGCGGCGGCGTACAGCTACGAGCAGACGTTGCAGCGGGATGAGTTGATCCTGGTCGGCGACTTCGGTGGCGGCACGAGTGACTTTTCAATTCTCCCCGTGGGGCCCGGCGCCCGGCACGAAACCTCGGGCACGCGGGTTATCCTGGGAAACGATGGCGTCGCCATCGCGGGGGATGCTTTCGATCGCCAGATCGTGAGGCATCTCGTGGCCCCCGCGCTGGGTTACGGCACCGAGTACGACGCGGCGCCAGGAAAGACGCTGCCCATCCCGAACTGGCCGTACGCCATTCTCGAGCAATGGCATTCCTTATCCCTGCTGAATCGCCCGAAGGTATTGCAGATGCTCGAACGGCTTCAGCCGCTGGCGCTGGATCGCGTGAGCATCCAGGCGTTCTCGCATTTCATCCAGGCAGATCTCGGATTGCGATTGCACGAATCGGTGAAGGCGTTGAAGGTCGCGCTGTCACACGAGCCTGTCGCCACATTCAATTTTTCCTGCGGTTCGATCTCGGTTGACAGAAACGTCACCCGCGTGGAGTTCGAAGATTGGATTCGAGCGGAGTTGAATACGATAGGTGCCACGGTCGACCGCTTGCTAACCACCACCGGTGTGCGCAGTGAGGAAATCGATCACGTGTTCCTGACCGGAGGCTCTGCATTCGTGCCGGCCGTGCGCAACCTGTTCGCGGAGCGATTTGGCGCGGCAAAGATAGCGGGTGGCGCTGAGTTTACTTCTGTCGCAACGGGGCTCGCACTGCGTGCGAAGGCCGAGTTTGGTTGAGATCGAGCGTGGGAAGTGGCCCGATTGCTTCCTCAGCTCTCAGCACTCGGGCCTCAGTCCTTGCCCTCAGCCCTCGGGCCTCAGCACTACGTGTCCCACAGCCGTGTTCGAAGCGGGCACATGATAGAAACGATGCAGCTCACGAGCGTTGGGTCCGAGCGCGCCGCGCATCGTCAACCACATGATCAGCTCCATGCCCTCTGACCCCGCTTCGCGAATGTATTCCGCGTGCGACAGAGTGCGCAGTGCATCCGGGTCTGCCGTGAGCTGATCAAGGAATCGGGTATCCCAATCCTGGTTGATGAGCCCGGCGCGTTTGCCGGAGAGCTGGTGGCTCATGCCGCCGGTACCCCACACCTGCACGTTGAGATCTTCGGGGAAGGACTTCACCGCGCGGGCGATGGCCTCTCCGAGGCGGAAGCAACGATTGGCGGTCGGCGTCGGATACTGGATTACGTTGACGGCGAGGGGGATTACCTTCACCGGCCATTCGGTGGGCTGGCCCAACATCAGAGACAGCGGCACGGTGAGTCCGTGATCCACATCCATGTGATTCATGATGGTGAGATCGAACTCCTCCAGCACCACGCTGTTCGCGATGTGCCAGGCGAGCTTTGCGTGCCCGTGCACGAGGGGGACGCGGCGGGCGCCCCAGCCTTCATCGGCGGGGGCGAATGAATCGGCGCACCCCAATGCAAAAGTAGGAACGATATCGAGCGAGAACGCCGAGGCGTGATCGTTGTAAACCAGGATGACGACGTCGGGCTTCTCTTCCGCGATCCACGTGCGGGCCCATTCATAGCCCGCAAAAATCGGAGCCCAGTCAGGGTGCGCCGTGCGGCCGCCATCGAGGGCGGCGCCGATCGCAGGCACGTGGCTCGAGCCGACGCCTGCGGTAATCCGCGCCACTAGAAACGTCCCGAGATCGACCTCTGGCCGACGGGGCTGCGTCCACCGGAGCGCATCATCGCGGCGTACTCGTCAGTCGACTGGCCGGCAAGCGAGGCGGCGACGGACTGCGTGGTCCGCCCATCCACCGCAGCGATCTTGAGCACGAAGAAGATGTTGCCGCCCTGTTCGAGCAGCGCCTCGAAATCGCGTTTGAGGACCGCCTGCTTCTGGGACTCGCTCATCGGCCATTCGTCGAGGTAGGCGCGCTCTTCGGCCTTGAAACGCGTGCGATTGGCCGGGCTCATGAGGGACATGCAGAACCGGTTCAGGTGGCGTCCCTGGATCGCTCGGTCGCCTGTGAAAACGTAGGTGCCGGGGATGTCGCTGAAGGCTGTGGAGTTCATGGGCCCCATCATATTCGTTGCGAACCGCAACAGCTAAGACCATATTACGGTCTCACTTTTCGCGATTTGCGACAAATCATGGACATGGTAGCCAACTTGCGGGCCTTCCTGGCGACCGCTCGGTACGGCGGCTTCTCGGAAGCAGCCCGGCAGCTGAACGTGGTGCCGTCCGTGGCCGCCAAGCGGGTCAGCCAGCTCGAGCACGCGGTCGGAGCCCGACTATTCGAGCGATCCACACGTAAGGTCGTTTTGACGGAAGCCGGCGAGAAGCTGCAGGGCCGCGCCCGCAGCCTGCTCACGGACCTGGATGAAACCCTCGGCGGCCTCAAGCGTGCGGGCGATCACCTCGAAGGGCGCATCCTCATGATGGTGCCGACCACGCTCAACATGCTGGTGCTGTCGGATGCGGTGAGCGGGTTTCTGCGGGAGCACGAACACATCACCCTTGAACTGGCACTGGTGGACCGTTCGCTCAATCCGGCTGAAGAAGGCTTCGATCTCGCTATCAGTGGCCATGCCGCCAGCAGCTACGAAGGGGTGCTCGACGTTCCGCTGTATCCGTTCGAGCAGGTGCTGTGCGCGTCACCGGACTATCTGAAACAACGCGGCACGCCACTGCATCCGCGCGACCTCGAAGACCACGACGGCCTGTTCTTCAAGCCTTTGGGAACTGCGTGGCGATTCGACACCGAGCGGGGACAACTCAGCGTGGATGTGCGGCCGCGACTCATCGCCAACGACAACCTCACCCTGCGGGCCGCCGCGCTCGCGGGCAATGGCATCGCGATGCTGCCGATGTATGTGGCGGGTGAGGCGATGCGGGCGGGGCAGTTAGTGGACGTGCTCAGCGCATTCCCGATGCCGAAATCCTGGTTCCGCGCGCACGTGACCCAGCATCGCGCGAAGCTGGCGCGCATCGAAAGGTTGCTGGAGTGGTTGAAGAGCGCCCTGGAAAAAGCACTGCCGAGGGTGGAAGGGCGAAGCTGATCGACGCTTCGGTGTGGCCGCGATATGCTTCGCGCCGAGAAATACTCACATCGCAACAGGATCCGCGGCCGATCCGGGAGGCAGCTTGGCGAAAGCAAACAATAGCGAGCGGTCCGGCGAAGCCGAAGGCGGCGCGACGGCGCAGCTCGTGGGCAACTGGTCGGCATTCCTGCCTGACCTGGACGCCACCGCATTTTCCATCCAGCTGCACATCCACCAGATCAACCTGCTGGTCATTCGCGAAACCAATCGCATTGCCGAGAAGTACAGCATCAACTCGGTGGATATGAGCCTGCTCATGGCCATTCGGCGCGACCAGCGCTCGCGGCCAGTGCGGCCTTCGGACCTGTGGCGTCTGTTCGACCTCGCGCCGAGCGCCATTACATATCGCATGGACCGGCTGTTCGAGCTGGGCTACATCGTTCGGCTGCCGCACCCCGAAGACCGCCGCGCGCTGTACCTGAAGCTGACGCCGAAGGGCGAGTCGGCCGTTGTGTCGGTGGTGCGCGAGTGCAATGCCGTTGCGGTGGAGAAGCTCGGTGAGGTGGACAAGACCTCAGGCGGCCGCGCGAAACTCGACAAGCTGCTGACGGCGTTTCTGCGCAAGTGGCAGGAGGCGGAGCCGGCCGCGGCCCCTGCCGCCCGACGCGAGCCAGTGGCTAAGGCCTCTGAGGCTCGGGCGAAGAAAAAAAGAGCTTAGCCCGCCGCGGGGATCTTTCTCAGCCGCCCGGCGATTGAGGGCTCTTGATTCCGAGCATTCCAGTTGCTCAATCCCCGGGCGGCTGGGAGCATTTCCAGCTCTTTCATCGAGGCTGCTCAATAAAGGCTGCCGTGCCCGCGGCGCGCGCCGCGCCATCCAAATCACCCGTCTTCAGGGCCACGCTCAGCGGGGGATCCGACTGCCCGCAACCCATACCAACGGTTGAAACTTCCGTCCCGGCGCTTCACCACGGGACACGGCTCACCAGAAAGTACAATCTTTGAAATATTTGTCAATTAAATAATATGATTTGCGATACGTAACGGTGCGCGGCACGCCGTTCGGTTGACGGAAATTTCAAACCATGAACTAATTCGACGCCATGACGACATGGCATGTTCTGGCTTCGGCGCCGCGCTTCGCTGCGGCCCCGGTCTGCGCCGCATCTTCAGGGTGCGCGCTGATGCTGGCGGCGTCCCTGGCCGCCGCCGCGCCACCGTCTGCGGAACGGCCGACGCCCGCACCCATTGCGGCGGCGATGCCGGTCGCGGCTGCGCCCGCGGTTGTGCAGTGGCCTATGTTCAATGGCACCTACGATTCGCAGCGGTTCTCATCGCTCACGCAGATCGATTCGTCCAACGCCGCCGGTTTGAAAGAGGTGTGCCGCGTGCGCGTCGGTACCGCGGGCGGCTTCCCGAATGGGCCGTTGCTGGTCGACAACGTCATGTACGTCACCGCCGCCAACGCGACCCTCGCGATCGACCCTACCGATTGCGCCGTCAACTGGAAGTCCATCTGCAGATTCGCGATCCGAAAGCGCTGCCGGGTGCGGCTCGGCCCACGATGCCCAAGCTGTTTCCCGCCGCAATCTCGGCGCAGGATGTGGTCGATGTCGCCGCATGGTTGGGCACGCTGTGAGGGCGCCTTAGCTGTTCGACGTGGTGGCGGTGTAGGAATACTTTGATCAAGGGGGACATATCAATGTTGAAGAAATCTCTGGCGGCCGCCGCAGGCGCCGTGTTGCTGGGGCTTGCGGCTCTGCAGGCCACGCACGCGGACAACAAGATGACGAGTGCGTTGGCAGGCCAGCTATCAACGCAGGACTACATCGACATCGAGCAGCTCGTTGCGCGGTATGGGTTCGCAATCGATGTCTGCTCGAATGCCGGCAATGACTATGCGGATCTCTACACGCCAGATGGCGAATTCGCGGTTTCAACGGAGTGGGGCGGTGGTGGAAAGCGCTCTTTCGTCACCACGGGCCATGAAGCGCTGGCGCGTGTGGCCGGAGGCCGCGACGGCAAGTGTGTCGATCCGACCAAGTCGCCGGTCTACGGCATTAGTCATATCACGGTGAATCTCGTGATCACGCCCACTGCCACGGGCGCGGCGGGCAAGTCCTATCTGCTCGCCATCGGCGTCGGCAAGGATCCCACCCGCATCGAGCGGCAGGGCGGTTACGAAGATGTCTTCGTGAAAACACCGGGCGGCTGGCGCATCAAGACGCGCACCCACGTGTGGCCGAACATGGCCGAGTCGGCGATGTTCAAGTCGGTGGGTTCCCTGATTACGGCGCCCACCAGCGATGCGAATGCAGCGCCGGACAGCAAGCCCGCGCCCGCTAACAAATAATTTTCGTACTCACTTCTTTCTCGAGGCAAGGTCATGAAGAAAACAATCGCGGGTCTTGCGCTGCTTGCAACGGCAGCGCTCTCCTCAATCGCCACAGCTCAGATTCCAGCCATGGATTCGGTGGATCGTCCGTTCAGCATCATCAAGGTGGACCCCTCACTCGATTCACTCATCTCGCCGAACGCCAAACTCGAAGTCATCGGCGACCGCTTCGGTCTCACCGAAGGCCCGGTGTGGATGCCCGAAGGGAAATCCGGCGCGCTGCTGGTCAGCGACCTGATCTCGAACGTCATCTACAAAGTGACGCCGGGCGGCGATGTCTCGGTGTTCCTGGACAAGGCCGGCTACAGCGGCGACGACATCAACAACGCCGGCACGCAAACCAAGCGCGGCCGCATGGCGGTGCTGATGATCGGCCCGAACGGCGAGACGCTGGACCCGCAGGGCCGCCTCGTTTGGTGTGCTTCCAACGATGGCACTATCCTGAGGCTCGAGAAAGACGGCACGCGCACGGTGCTGGCGAGCAAATACGAGGGCAAGCGTTTCAACGGCCCGAACGATATCGCCATGCGTTCCGACGGCGCGGTGTATTTCACCGATAGCGACTTCGGGCTGCGCGGCATGTTCAAGGCCCCGCTGAAGGAGCTGACCTTCAACGGCGTGTACCTGGTCAAGGATGACAAGGTCACGCTGCTGCTCGATGACAAGACGCTGGGCGGCTTCCCAAACGGCATCGCCCTCTCCCCGGATGAGAAGTACTTGTACCTGAGCTCCGCCTTCACGAAGATGATGCGCTACGAAGTGAAGCCGGATGGCACGCTCGGTGCCGGCACTGTCTTCTTCGCAGGCGGCGAAGGCATCGTCGACGGCATGAAGACCGATCGCAAAGGCAATCTCTACTCCACCGGCGGTGCGGGCCCCGGTGCGGTGCGCATCAGCTCGGCGGAAGGCAAGCACCTCGGCACGCTGCATATGCCGTGGTCGAACAAAGAGCCGAAGCAGCAGACTTGCGCCACGAACGTGGCGTTCGGCGATGCGGACGGCAAAGGTCTCTACATCACCGCGTGCACGGCGCTGTATCGAATCCGTGTGAACGTGCCAGGCGTACTGCCGGGACCGGCTGCGAAGTAAGGAGACGAACATGGCTGCTCAAGACGACTCTTTCGAAAAAGGTATGACGGTACGGCGCGAGATGTTCGGCAAGATGGGGGCGGAAGACCGCTACGCCAACGCGACGGACTTCAATCGGCCGTTCGAAGACGCGGTAACCCGTTACTGCTTCGGCGACACCTGGACCCGGCCCGGTCTGGATCGCAAGACGCGCAGCATGATCACGCTGGCTGCGCTCGCCGCCCTGGTGCGCCCGAACCAGTTGAAGGTGCACGTGATCGGCGCCCTGAAGAACGGCGTGACGGAAGAAGAAATTCGCGAAATCCTGCTTCATACGGCTGTGTACGCGGGCATTCCCGCGGGCGTCGAGGC
>JBDTUL010000141.1:0-12070 GCA_040007735.1 Gammaproteobacteria bacterium
CCACGGCGC
Organism: Gammaproteobacteria bacterium; assembly: GCA_040007735.1. Classification (GTDB taxonomy): domain Bacteria; phylum Pseudomonadota; class Gammaproteobacteria; order Steroidobacterales; family Steroidobacteraceae; genus JADGHX01. The sequence continues at coordinate 10 of JBDTUL010000141.1, forward strand.
TGCACTGGGCTGCATACCATCAGAACGTGGCGGCCGCCAAAGCCTTGCTGACCAGGGGCGCAAAACCGTCCGCGGTGACTGGCACCGGCATGACGCCGCTGGCGCTGGCTTGTGAAGCAGGCAACGCGGATCTGGTGAAGCTGCTGTTGAAGGCTCGCGTCCGCGCCAGGGATCGCGCTCGCTCCCTGCGCAATCGCGGCTCCTGCCACTGTCAGGGCTGTCAGCACGGCCCATACGCCGGCGGAAAAGCCCTGCATACGACGCATCATGTCCTGTCCTCCGACGTCGCCCCCGGCGGGTCAGTGTGGTGGATTTCAGGGTGGCGCGTACAGGCCCCATGGACCTTCGACCACTCCACGAACCGGTTGCCGCGAGCGACCGGCGTGCCGCCGATGGAGAGCAACACGTACACTCTGCCGCGGAGCATGGACGTCTGAAGCAGGGGGTGACAATGAAGACGGCAATCTATTCCACGGCAATCCTGTCGGTTCTGATGGCGGGTAGCGCCTGGCCGCATCACTCGTTCGCCATGTTCGACAACCAGCAGGAAAAGGCGGTGAGCGGCACGCTGAAGGAGCTTCAGTGGACCAACCCTCACATCTGGATACAGGTCATCTATCGTGACCCGGACACCGGCAAGGATGTGGAGTGGTCCATCGAAGGCGGCAGCCCCAACAACCTCAGCCGCAAAGGCTGGTCGCGCAATTCGATGAAGGTGGGCGACAAGGTGGTCGTGATCATCCACCCCCTGAAGAACGGCGAGAACGGCGGCAGCCTCGTGAAGGTCACGGTGAACGGGCAGACTCTCGGCTGATAGCAACCGGCTCTCCCATTCGGGCGAGTCAGCCTTGCACTTCGTACGGTACAGTGGCCTTCCCTAGTGCTGTTCCCGATGTGCCCTTATGTCACTGCTGTTCTCCAAGACCACGATTGGACCGCTCGCCCTGCAGAACCGGCTGGCGATGTCTCCGCTGACCCGCAGCCGCGCCCTCGGCAACGTACCGAACGACTTGATGGCGCAGTACTACGCGGAGCGGGCTTCGGTCGGGCTCATCATCACTGAGGGCACATCCCCCTCGCCGAACGGGCTGGGCTACGCGCGAATCCCCGGCATTTATTCGACCGAGCAGGTTATCGCGTGGAAGCCGGTAGTGGCCGGCGTGCATGCGAAGGGCGCCAAGATATTCGTTCAGCTGATGCACACCGGGCGCATCGGGCATCCGCTCAATCTGCCTAAGGGTGCACGCGTGCTGGCGCCGTCGGCTGTGGCCGCCGCCGGTGAAATGTGGACGGACGCGGAAGGCATGAAGCCAGACGCGGTACCAGAAGCGATGACCGAGGCGGACATCAAAAACACCATCGAGGAATTCGTGCAAGCCGCGAAGAACGCCGTCGCCGCAGGGTTCGACGGCATCGAGCTGCACGGCGCGAACGGCTACCTGCTCGAGCAATTCATTCGCCCGAACACGAACCAGCGCACGGATCGTTACGGCGGCTCCATCGAAGGCCGCGCGCGCTTCGTGCTGGAAGTGGCCGATGCCACGATAAAGGCGATCGGGAAGGAGAAGGTGGGCATTCGCCTCTCGCCGTTCGGCGTGTTCAACGACATGCCGCTCTACCCTGAGATGGAATCCGACTACACCTACCTCGTGAAAGAGCTCGACGCGCGTGGGCTGGTCTACCTGCATCTGGTGGATCACTCGTCGCAGGGCGCGCCGGTTGTTCCAGACTCGATGAAGCAGACGTTCCGTGCGGCCACCCATTGCGCACTGATTCTTTCCGGCGGGTACGAATTGGAGCGAGCGGAGCGCGACCTGCGGGCCGTCAAGGGTGACCTCGTAGCCGTAGGCAAGGCGATTCTGGCCAACCCGGATCTCGTGCAGCGCTGGAAGACAGGCGCCACGCTGAATGCGCCGGATTTCAGCACGTTCTATACCCCGGGACCGAAGGGCTACACGGACTACCCGTCGCTAACCGCCATCTAGCTCGCTCTCAGCCGCCCTGCGATTGAGGGCTCTCAGTCGGTAGCCGTTCGCGAACCATCGAACGGCCCTCACGTTGGTCACGCCGGCTCGCCGCTCTGGGCGCGCCGGCCATTGCGGGCATACTCGCCACCGGCCCGGCGGCCGCCAGGACTCGCCGGTACGGCAGGCACGCCTACCCAACGAGAGCTCCGTATGTCCAAGAACGATGCCCCTTCGTCGCCTCACGACCCGAATCGGTTCGCGCTCGAGCGCAGACGCTTTCTTTCGGAAGGCACGACGCATGGCGTAGGTGCCGCAGGAATCCTGGCGGGACTTGGGTTGAGCCATTACGCAGTGGCGCAGATACAGGGCGCGCCAGGCGCAGCGGGCGCTCCCAACAATGCAACTGGCACTGCCGCCCCCGCAGGCGCGCCACCCGCTTCCGGCGCCGGCGCGCCCGCGATGCGCCCGCCCCTGCCGCCGGAACCAAAAGTCTCTCAGGCAGCGCCGCTAAATAATCTGAAGGGCAAGGTCGCCTATATCACCGCCTCTTCCGACGGCATTGGCCTCGGCATCGCGCGCGCTGCCTCGAACGCCGGCATGAAGGTGTGCATCGGCTATCGCAATGAAGATCGCCTGAAGGCCGCCCTGCCGCTGTTCAAGAAAGGCAACGCCGGCATCCTGCCGATCAAGCACGACGTTACCGATCGCGACGCCTGGGCCCGCGTGCTGGAACAGATAAAAAGCGAATTCGGCAAGCTGCATCTGGTTGTAAACAACGCCGGCCTCAAAACCCGCGCGAAGCTGACTGAAGTCTCGGCCACGGAATGGGACAACGCCGTGGCAGTGAACTACACAGCCACGTACAACAGCGTTGCCGTTCTCCTGCCCCACATGCTTGAGCACGGCGAGGGCTCGCACATCGTCGTCACATCGTCGATGAGCGGCCTGCTCCCGGGCAGCAATCTCGGCGTCTACACGGCCACGAAAATCGCTGCGGCCGGGCTCATCGAGGCGTTGCGCGTCGAGCTCGAAGGCACCACGGTGGGTACGTCTGCCTTCGTTCCGGGCGGTGTGAACACGGACAACTACATCGGTACTGGCGAAGAGAACCCGTACCGCGCGGCAAACCCGCCACCGGCAGGCGTTCCTCGCCGCGCGGGCCCACCCGCCGGCATGGACCCGCTGGAAGCCGGCGAGCGCGTGCTGAATGGAGTGATCCACAACGATCTGTTCATCGTCACCCATCCGGAATACATGCCGGGCACCAAGCAGCGCTTCGACGCCATGCTGATCTCAGAGCCGCAGGAAGACACACCGCCGCCGGAAGCGCGCGTCAAAGGAGAAACCCGGGTGCTCCACGCCGGCATCTATCCGCGCGAGATCGTGCACCGAAAGAAGAAGCGCAAATCCTTTCGCAGCGTGACGGTCTGAGGGAGCACTCACATGTCAAAGAAGACAGATAAGCAAGCAGTGCGAGACGCAAACATCGCGCTGGATCGACGTCAGTTTCTCGGCAGCAGCGCGGCGCTTGGCGCGGGCGGCTTGCTCGCCGGTCTCGGCCTTTCACGCTATGCCAACGCGCAGACTGCGGCCGCCGCTCCTGCCGCAGGGGCACCGCCCGCAGGGGCACCGCCCGCAGGGGCACCGCCCGCAGGGGCACCGCCCGCAGGGCCTCCGGAGCCCACGGTGTCGCAGCCGGCGCCACTCAAGGATTTGAAAGGCAAGGTCGCGTACGTCACGGCGTCGTCCGATGGAATCGGCTTAGGGATAGCGCGCGCGGCGTCGAACGCCGGCATGAAGGTTGTCATCGGCTACCGCAATGAAGAGCGCCTGAAAGCCGCGTTGCCCTTGTTCAAGGCCGGCAACGCTGGCGTACTGGCCATCAAGCACGACGTCACCGATCGCGATGGCTGGAAGGCTCTTCTCGACGAAGTGATCAGCAAGTACGGCAAGCTGCACCTGGTCGTGAACAACGCCGGCATCAAGACGCTGCGCCAGGCAAGCCAGGCCAAGTTCGACGAGTGGGACAATGCCGTCGCGGTGAATGTCACTGCCATCTACAACAGTGTGGCTGCGTGCTTGCCTCACATGCTTCAGCACGGGGAAGGTGGGCATTTCGTGACCACCGCCTCGATGGGCGGGCTATTGCCCGGCGTGAATGCGGGCGTCTATACGTCTACGAAGATCGCTGCGGTGGGCATCATGGAAGCGCTGCGCGTGGAGCTAGAAACCACGAACATCGGCACGTCAGTGTTCTGCCCGGGCGGTGTGAACACAGACAACTATGTGGGCTCCGGTGAAGAGAATCCGCTGCGCAAGGCACCGCCAAACGGCGCGCCGCGCTTCGCGTTCGCAGGAATGGATCCTTTGGAAGCGGGCGAGCGCGTGATGCACGGCGTGGTGAACAACGACCTGTTCATTCTCAGCCACCCGGAGTTCAAGGCCGGCATGCAGGAACGGTTCGATGCGATCATGGCCTCGACACCCAAGGTGGAGACGCCGATTCCGCAGCCGCGAATCGACTACGAGCGCGTGGTGCTCCGTTGCGGAATCTATGAACGCGAGATCGAGCACCGGCAGAGAAAGCGAAAGAGTTATCGCGAGGTCTGAGAGTTTTCTGCGTAGTGATTGCTGCGCAGACTTCAATGCACCGAGCTCCCTGCGCACGGCATTCCCTTCCGAGCCGCCCGGCGATCGAGGGCCTCACCGCATCGCGTAGACGATGGCAACAACCGCAACAATCAGGCTCACCACCTGCCCAATAATCAACGCCCGAACCTGCGAATGTAACGCCGTAGCCGCCGTCGTCAGTTGCGCCAACTGTTCCGCCATGCTCGTCACGAGTTCCGCCTGACGCCGCTCGTTCTCCTCCAAAGCCAACACCCGTGTCTCGAGCGTAGCCCCGGGTGGAAGGCTGACGAGGTCTCCTCCCGCCGGCGCGCGGCGCGCACGCTTCAACAGCTCTCGCGACACTTCCAGGATGGAAGGCATGAGGCGAACAATCTGAAGCCAGGGAACGGGCATAGTGCGTCTCCAAAGGCAAGGGCGCCGCGCTGAAGAGTGTCACGGCACGAACACGCAGGCCAGCCGCACAGACCGCAATTTAGCGGGACCGTTCAGCTTGCAGCAGTAACCTGGAAGACTTCTCGAGGCCCTCCAGAACAGGACCCAGAACTCGAGCCGGAAAACTCCGCGGCAACCCTTTCTGCACACCAGCGAGAACCCCTGGCGTTGCCTCGAGCAGCTCGGTAACGATAGCGTCCGCATTCGCCGCAACACCCAGGTGCCTCGCCGCGAGATCGAAATGGCGGCGCTGAATGTCCCGGATCCGATAGTGCGCCCGGGTCGAGTGCATGGCCAGGGCGAGCCTCGCCTTCTCGCAGGCGAGCTGATTGGCGCGCTTGCCAATGATGGGCCAGGCGGAGAGCACGTCGTAGAGCGGCGTCAGTTGATACTGACCGCCCGGCAGAATACGCACACTGAAGTTCTTGGCGTGGCCGTCGGTGGCAGCGAGCATCCAGAACAGGATCTGCGCTTTCAACAGGACACTGAGATCCTGCGTCCGGTTCGCCGAGCCACGCAGCACGCGGCCAATGTCCCGCAAACCCGGCCCACCATCTGCCTCATACTTGTTCGAGCTCGGCGTGGCGAGAGCCTGGCACAGGTCTTCCTGCATGAGACGCAACCAATACTTCCCGCTCGAATGCAGAATGCGGTCGAACCGCTCCACGACGAGCACCTTGAAATCACCGAATCGCTCTATGTCGCACCGGGCAATCGGCAGGCCGTATGCCGCGAGGATTCTCGAGCACAGCCACTCGTTTTCCACCGACGTGCTCATGTCCGCCCGCATGTTCCCGACAAGCCCGAGCGGCAGCTTGAATATGTGAGTGGTCGGGGTGGCGCCATGCGGACGGCACCAGCGCCCCCGGTGCTTCAAAAACGCGGTCTTCTCCTGCGCCCCGGCGATAGAGATACGGAATTCATCGGAGTCGATGTTCACGGCCGCAGGTGAAAGCGAGGCTGCGATCGCCCGGGCCAGAGCCGCCTCACTGAGCGGCTCGGCTTCGATCTTCTCGAGGCCCACCGGGAGCTCACCGACAGAAAGCAACTGCACGGCACCCACGCAGTCCCGCCCGATTGCGGAAAGCAGATCGAATGGATGGGCTGACGGCGCGCGAAATCGCTGTTGAACGCGCTTGCGAAGGGCGTCGTTGTCCGGCAGAAGATTGTCGAAGTAGGCCTCCACCGGCCGGCCCTTCAAGGGCACATCGTCGAGCGTCAGGGGCAGGCAGAGCGAGAGCGGCCGTCGCTCATCCGACTCGAGCCAGTGCTTTGCGTACTGAAGTTCCATGCTCCCGCGGTTCGGCAGGCGCCATTCGCCGACGTGAGCGCCGTTCGCCCAGAGGCTCAGCTGCCGGACCGCTGCCCGCCTGCGCGCGGTGGCCACCGTTTACCACTCAACGCGGCGAGCCGCCGCGGCAGGCCGCTGGCGGACCGCAAGCTCCAGGCCGAGCACGTTCAACAGAGCGAGCGCTCGATCAAGAGTCAACTTCTCCGGATGCGCCTCGAGCTCCGACAGGCGGTTCTGGCTGATGCCGACCTGCACCGCGAGCCCCTGCTGCGACAGCTGCAAAGCCTTGCGGCGAGCGGCGATGATGCCGCCGATCTGAGTGGGCGTGGTGATGGCGGTCATGGTGTTTATCGGTAATGTCGATTTATGCATTATATCGGCCATGTCGATATATGCAACATATCGACATCGCCGATATCTCAAACGGACTTGCCGGTGGTAAGATGCGAAAAATGAAGAGCCCGCCGGCCACTGCCTTCGACTGGGATTTCCCTCAGCCCTTCACGCTGCCCGTGATCGTCGTCGCTGAAGAGATCGACGAGTACGAGCACGTCAACAATGCAGCCTACCTACGTTGGCTTGATCGTTGCGCGTGGGCGCATTCGGCGTCTGTGGGGCTTACGGTTTCGGATTGTCGCCGCATCGATCGGGGGATGGCGGTGCGGCGGTCGGTGATTGAGTATCTGGCACCGGCGTTTCTGGGTGATAGCGTTGTTGTGGCTACGTGGATCGCGAGCAGTGATGGGAAGTTGAGGGTGACTCGCAAGTTTCAGGTGGTGGCTGAGGGGTCGGGGAAGACGTTGGTTAGGGCGACGATTGAGTATGTCTGCTTGGCGTTGTCTACGGGTAGACCGGTTAGGATGCCGATTGAGTTTGTTGAGAGGTATTTGGCTTGGATGGAAGAACGGGAATAAGAGCCCTCAAACGCCGGGCGGCTGTAAGAGGCCCTCAGGCGCCGGGCGGCTGACAATCTACAGTTCATGCTTGAGCTACGAATGCCGGCAGGCATCGGCCAGAGCCTGCGCGCGCTTGCGGCCCAGGTGCGAATCGTCTACTGAGTTTGCGAGGTGAGCGGCGGCTGAGCGATACGCTTCGCAGCCTTTCGCCGGCTGGCCTGCTGCCGTCAGCACGTCGCCCAGGGTGAGCCACGCCTCGCCCGTTCGATTCGAAAACGGAATTCCGCCTTGCGCGGACTGCGCAAGCTCCAATGCCTGGCGAGCGTCGCGTTCGGCATCACTGAGCCGGTGATCCTGCAACCCCACGGCGGCCCGCACGAGAAGCGCCGTTGCCGTTTGCGGCGCGCCCTTGCTCGAAGCAAGCGCCGCGTCCAGCAACGTCTGCGCGGCCTGCAAATTGCCTTCAGCCAGGGCGAGCCGCGCGCGTTGCGCTCGCAGCCCTGTGAGCGCCGGCCCAGCCGACTCCGCAGACCCCACTGCAACCGCGGCACTCGCAAGGTAGTTGGCGGCAGCCGCCGCATCTTCAGTAGTGAGGGCGACCGATGCCTGGCCAAGCAAACAGAACGCATGCGCCGGCGAAGAAGCGGCGTTCGCAGTGATCGACACGCACTGCCCGTACGCCTGCAACGAAGCTCCCAATCGTCCCAAAGCCTCCAGCGCCCTCGCCCGATTCGCCACCAGATAGGACGGCGGCAAGGCGCCGGGGTCCTTCGAATGCAACGCCCGCAGCGTTTCATCACATAGCTCGAGCGCCCGGCGCGGATCCCCCGCGCCCAGGCCGACAACCGCCCAGTTGTTCCGAACGGCCGCCGCTTCCGGACTGCGCTCGCGCCCCGCCGTCGCAAACAACTCGAGTGATCGTTGGAAAGACTTCCCGGCCTCGTCGTTCCGGCCATCCAGATGTTGTGCGTAACCAATGCTTCCAATGAACGCAGCTTCCTGGGTGACCGAATGAAGCGGCACTTCAAGAAGGCGCTCCAGCGCCAGAGCGCCATACTTCAAGGCACCGGCCGCATCGCTTCGGTCCTGGGCAACATAGGCGAGATACTCCAGGCACAGGGCGGACTGCTCCACCGACGTCGCCTTGTCTTCGATCACCCGCTGCAGGCCGGCACGGGCCGCGTCAGACTTGCCGAGCCCGGCCAAAGCGAGCGCGTGATCGCACGTAAGCTTGTTGCGCAGATCGGCATCCGAAGAGGTACGGGCTGCCGCGAGCGCCTCGCTGAGCAGTTTCTCTGCTCGGGCATCATCACCCACATCGTGATAGTGAACGCCGAGCATGCCCAGCACCGCAGCCCGATGTTCGGGGTCGTGGCGATACTCCACCTCGAGCAGGCTCTCGCTGCGCGCAATCATCTCGCTGACACTCACCGGTCGGTCCGCACCCGAAGCATCCGTAATCAGGGTGCCGAGGAATTCGGTCACCGCCTGATTGCGTGACGACAACGCCAACGCGCGATCCCGCTGCACCGATGCGTCATGCGCCTCGCGAAACGCAATGCCCGCTGCAACGACGACCGCAGCCAGCGCCGCAGAACCAACCAGCACCGGAAATCGATGACGCGCCACGAATTTGCGCGCCCGATACCACGCGCTGTCCGGTCTTGCCGAAACGGGCTCGCCGCGCAAGTAGTGTTCGATATCCTGAGAAAAAGCATCCGCCGTGGCGTAGCGCTCCGCCGGCACTTTCTTCAGTGCATGCAGCACAATGGTATCCAGGTCGCCGCGCAACTCGCGTTCCAGCATCTTCGGTGTTGTCGAGCGAGTCTCGGCCGTCGCGCGCTTTTCAACGGATTGACTGGGCCGTCGCGGCTCGATCGCAAGAATGGCCTCCTCCAGGGCCGCGCGTGATACACGCTTAAGTCGATAGGGCCGCTCTCCGGTGAGTAACTCGAACAACAGCACGCCGAGCGAATAGATGTCGGACGCGGTCGTCACGGGCTGACCGGTAATCTGTTCCGGCGAAGCCTGGTCCGGCGTCAACAGCACGCCTTCCATCTGGGTGTGCACGGCCTCACCCGGCGCGGCGGGCCCGGTGAGTTTCGCGATGCCGAAGTCGAGCAGCATGGCCTGGCCATCCGGCCCGACCATCACGTTGGACGGCTTGATGTCCCGATGTACGACGAGATGGCCATGCGCGTACTGCACGGCCCGCAGCACTTGCTGAAACAAACGCAGCCTCTGGGTTATACCCAACCGATGCTGATCGCAGTAAGCCAGGAGCGGCGCGCCTGGCACATACTCGAGCGCCAGATAGGGTTGTCCGCCTTCGGTGAAACCGGCGTCATAGAGCCGCGCGATGTTGGGATGTGCGAGCCCCGCGAGAATGTCCCGCTCGCGTGCCACACGTTGGATCAGCTCACTGCTGTTGAGCCCGGGGTGCGGAAGTTTGAGCGCCACCGGCCGCTTGAGCACTCCGTCGGTTCGACGCGCGCGCCATACCGTTCCCATGCCGCCGCGGCCGATTTCTTCTTCGATGACGTACGGCCCGACGACCGTGCCGACGGGCAGCACCAGGGCCACTTTCCGAACCCCGCCGGTGCCGGTGGAAAGCCTCGGCCGCGTGCCGAGAAAGTCGCCGGTTTCGGCGTCGTCGTGATGTTTCAGGAGATCGCGCAGGACGTTCCGGAATGGCGCGTTTTCCGCAGGCAGCTCAGCCAGCCAGGGTTCGCGCTGGGACGGCGGCACATCGAGCGCCTGGTCCAACAGTTGCGATAACACGGGCCATTGCTGAGGGTCGATCTCCATCGCAGGTGATGGTACGCGCGGCCGCACCCGGCGCTATTGCGATTTTGCGCGTGCCCGGCGGCCTGTTCAGGCGAACTGCGTGGCCACTCGGGCCGGCAACCACTTCTCCACCATGGCCTCGAGCACCCGCCGCTCCACGGGCTTGGCGAGGAAGTCGTTCATGCCGGCGTCCAGGCACCGCTCGCGATCTTCGGCGAAGGCGTTTGCGGTCATGGCGATGATCGGCACGTCATGGTCCAGAACGGACGAGGCCAGATTCCGGATCGCACGCGTCGCTTCGAAGCCGTCCATCTGCGGCATCTGGCAATCCATCAGAACGAGGTCGTAGGGGATACACGACAGGCGCTCGAGGGCGTCCCGGCCGTGTTCAGCCACGTCCACCGCGTGCCCCATTCTGGTGAGCATGTGCACGGCCAGGCGTGCATTGACGGCGTTGTCTTCGACCAGCAGCAACCGCCGCCCGCTCGGCGCCACGGCCACCGCGCCGTCGACCCGATGCAACGGGGCCGATTTCTCGGCCCATGGCTCGCCCGACGCCCCGGCCACGAGCCACATCGCTCGCGGCAACGTGAACCAGAACGTCGTCCCCTTCCCCGCCTCACTCTCGTAATCGATGCTCCCGTTCATCAGCTCGACCAGCATCTTGCTGATGGCAAGCCCCAACCCGGTGCCCCCATAGCGCCGCGTCGTGGACGAATCCGCCTGCGCAAATCGCTGAAATATCCGTCCGCGCTGTTCGGGCGCAATGCCGATGCCGCTATCGCGGACACTGACTCGCCAGCGCGAGTCCCCCACCTCAGACACATTGATGACGACGCTGCCGCGCTCGGTGAACTTCACGGCATTGCTCACCAGATTGAGCAACACTTGCCGCACTCGAGCCGCATCGCCCCGGGCAACCAGGGGCGCACCCACCGTCCCACACTCCAACGTCAGCGCCAGGCTGCGTGCTTCCGCCGCCGGGCGCAGCGAGGCCCGCACATCGGCGCAGAGCGAGCGCAGATCGACATCGGCGCACTCCACGCTCATGCGGCCCGCTTCGATCTTCGAGTAGTCGAGCACATCGTTGATGAGCGCGAGCAGCGCATCGCCGGAGCGCTGGATCGTATCGACGAACTCGCGCTGCTCGCGATCGAGCGGCGTATCGCGCAGCAGGTTGGCAAAGCCGAGCACGCCGTTCATCGGCGTGCGGATTTCGTGGCTCATCATGGCCAGGAATTCCGACTTGGCGCGCAAGGCAGACTCGGCACGCTGCGCCTGAACGTCCGCTTGCGCCTTGGCCATGGCCAGCTCTTTCTTGATGATGCGGTCGCGCCGTCGCGCGCGCTGTGTGGCGCTGCTGAGGCGGTGCACGCCAAACCCGGCAAGCACGGACAGGATCGTTACGACGATCAACGCCACGATGCCGGCGCGGCGAATCGCTGTCGCCCTTGCATCGAAATCGCGCACCCACATGTCGACACCGACCACGCCGACGAATTGACCCTGGTGATTGAAGAACGGCGCGTACGCACTCATGTAGCTGCGCAGCGCTTCCTGCACCGGCTCGGTATTCACGGCCGCCTCGTGCGTTTCGAGCGCGCGGCGCAGCGCCGGGTCAGGCGTGTTGTACGGCTTCATGATCGGGTCGGGCGGCAGCGTGTCGCCCTCTACCCGATACAGATAGTCGGTGCCTGCGACGAAGTAGATCTGCTTGCCCACCATGATGGCGGTGTACACGTAGATGACGTCGGCGGTGGCCTTGTGAAATCTCACCAACGGCGCCAGCACGGCCAGGTGTTCGGGGCTGCCGGCTTGGTTTTCGGAGAGCAGGGTCTGGTGGAGGTCGCCGTCTACCTGGACTGCCGCGACCCGCGCCAGTTCGAGGAGGCCCTTGCGAACCGCGTCCAGCTGGGAGGCGCGCACGGAATGCCAGAAGTACACCAGGCCGAGCGCCGATATGACGAGCACGGCGACGCTCGCCAGCACCCCGTGCAGCACCGACCGGTCTATTAGGCGTGAGAATCGTTTCAAAATAGGGGCAACCCGTCTCCCGA
>JBDTUL010000142.1:0-12041 GCA_040007735.1 Gammaproteobacteria bacterium
TGATCCGCCGATCTCGGAGAAGCTTCGGGCCCTGATCGACAAAGCCGTCGAGGGTGACTCGTCAGCCCTCGACGCCTATGCAGTCGATCAGAAAACGCCCGCGTGGACCCTGCAGGTGAAGTTCTACGGTCCGCCCAAGACAATTCCGACGCTCTGGGACTATGCAAAAGAGCGGTTCTCGAGAATCCCTGGTGCGACATTCGCGGACGGGTTGTTTGTCAAGCTGCCTCTGACAGAGGCGCAGAAGGAAGCAGTTCCAAAGAATGAGTTCGGCATTCCAGCCCTCTCGATCTGGGAGATGATCTCCCGGAACGATAAGAATCCGCGTCTTCAATATGGTCACCAGGGCCTGTCGCCGATCATCCCGCGCTCCGGAGAGGCGATCTTCGAGGCCAATCGAATCTTCGCCCGCGCTGGGCGCGAACACGGACTGCCCGTACCACCGTATTGCGTACCGTTCTTCTTCTGGCAGCGCTCGCTGGTCTTCATTTTTCTCTGGCCTGTCGCCAAGGATCCGGAGGAAAACGCAAAGTACCGTGAGTCACTGCGCCAACTCGTACGGCTCGCCGCCGAGGCGGGCTTCGGCGAATACCGCGCGCACCCGATCTACCAGGAGCAGGTGATGCGCACGTACTCCTTCAACAACAACGCGCTGCTGAAATTTCACGAAACACTGAAGGACGCCGTCGACCCGAACGGCATCCTCTCGCCAGGTCGCTACGGCATCTGGCCGAAGCACCTGCGCAAGGCGTGAGAAGCCAACGATGAATCGCCGACAGCTGATCCAGGGCGTGGCGCTCGTCGCAGCCACCTCGCCACTGCAGAGTCTCGCAACCATTGTGGAGAGCGTCGCATCTCGCGGCGCGAGGCTCGGCGCCGCGATCGTCGACGCCGAAGATCCCGGAGCAGCGGTCTTTGGCGAAGCGTTTGCTCAGCGCGGCGTGCCGATTCACCGCGTGGGGCATGACCTCACCGATGTGTACACGCGCGTGCTGAGGCCAGCGTGGCGTGCCGGTGCGACGTTCGCGGTGGCAGGGATGACCGCTCCGGCGGCGCTCTTCTACCTGGAACGTCTCGGGTGGGACGCGGGTATGCGCCTTGTGTTGATCGGTCGACACGCCGATGAAGCCGCGCCTCACACTCACGAGATCGTCGGGCCTGTGGTGGCCCGCGACACCTTCGCGCATGAAGTGTGCTCGAAAGACTGGCCGCAGGCCGCGGCATGCGCCGTGCTTGCGGTGCCTGAGCGCGCACGCGGCCTGCCTGGATTGGTGCACACGGCAGACGCCGCGATCCGAAGTCATCGGACACTCGTCAGCTGGCTTCTGGCTCCCCGCACAGCAAAGGTCTTCGAATGAAACTCGGGTCTGCAATCTCATTCTTTTCTCTGCTCGTCTTGGTCGCGGGTACCTCCGCGAGTGCCGAGGACGTACAGGGGCGTGCCGTCTACACCAAGTGGTGCGTGCCCTGTCACGGGCGCGGACCGGGACATCCGGGTACCACCGCGCTCGCCGCCGTGTATCAGAACACCAAACCGCCGGCGCTCGAGGACCGCATGGACCTGACCGTCACCGCCATCAAGCAGTCCGTACGCAAAGGCGTGCTCGTCATGCCGTACTTCCGTAAGACGGAAATCAGCGATACGGAGCTCGACGCGCTTGCGGCCTACCTCGCGGGTGGAAAGGCCGCCCGCAAGTAGTGAGCGTGCGTAGGGGGATTTCCCCCCTTCGGGGCGGTGTTGCTCGTCACTGAACGTGATGAGCTAAGCCGGCACCGCAGGGACGCGCAGTGATTTTCCAAAAGGCAAAGCGACATGAGCAAGAATATTCGGCAGTGGCGCATTGGCGATGTGACCGTGAGCCGCATCGTCGAAGTAGGGCAGTTCGCCGACAACATTTCGATGCTGTTTGCCGATGCCGATGCAGCCTGGCTCAAGCAGGAGAGCTTCTCGCATCTCGCGCCGCGCTTCATTACGCCTGACGGCAAGATGGTGATCTCCTTTCAGGCGTTCGTCGTGCAAACGCCAAGTCGCCGCCTCATGGTCGATACCTGTATCGGCAATGATCGACAGCGCAAATACGGCGTCTTTACGAACCTGCGGACCGATTTTCTGGCGGACCTTCATGCCATCGGGTGTCCGGCCGATTCTATTGACACCGTCCTGTGTACACATCTGCACTTCGACCACACGGGATGGAACACGATGCAGGTGAACGGAAAGTGGGGGCCGACGTTTCCAAACGCCCGCTACCTCTTCGCGCGCCGAGAGTTCGAGCACATTCAGCATCTGCGCGCCCAGGCCGACGAGCATGCCGAGCACTATGAGGACTCTATCGCCCCGATCGTTGCCGCACGTTTAGTAGATCTCGTCGATGCCGACCATCGTGTGTGCCCCGAGATCTGGCTCGAGCCGACACCGGGTCATACGCCGGCTCACGTCAGCATTCGCATCCAGTCGCGGGGTGCGGATGCCATCATCACCGGTGACATCATGCATCACCCAGTGCAGTGCGCGGTCCCAGACAAGCAGGTGAATTTCGATGAGGACAAGCCCTTGGCATGTCGGACGCGTCGGGAATTTCTGGGTCGATACGATAGCCGCCGAGCTCTTGTCATCGGCAGTCATTTCGCAGAGCCGACGGCAGGATGGATCGAGGCTAGTGGCGAGACCTGGCGCTTTGAGGCGCAGGAAGATGCCACGCGCTGCTCCGCGGATGGATGTACAACAAATTGGGAGAAGCGCGCGTGACCGTCGTAGCGAAAACAGACAGCGAACGAGCCGTGCTCGAGTTCTTCGCGACACTCAGCTCCGGTAACCTCGAAAATGTCCGCGCGCTACTGCACGAGGATGCCGTGTGGCAGCCGCAGGTCCGCGACGTTCCCGGTGCAGGGGCGCACCGCGGGAAGAAAGGGATCGTCGATGAGTTTCTTGCCCCGGTGCGAGGCTTGTTTCGAGCGGGCGATCCGAAGGTCGTGGTAGACACGATTGTCTCGAACGGGCCATTCGTCATGGCTGAATCGCACAGCGATGGCCGTCTTGCCGACGGACGCCCGTATGAGAATCTCTACGCCTGGGCCATCGAAGTTCGCGAGGGGAAGATCTTTACCATTCGCGAGTACTTCGATAGTCACTATGTGATCGGCCTGTTTGCGACGCCGAAATGAGTGAAGCCGTTCCCAAAGCAATCCGTCCGGATCTGTCGGAACGGGTGGTGTGGATCAGCGGCGCGGGTCGCGGCCTCGGCCGTTCGGCAGCGGTGCATCTCGCGCGATGCGGTGCCATCGTCGGAGTGAGCGATATTGACGCGGCTGCTTGCGCCGAAACTGCGCAGGTGATTCGGGAAGCCGGCGGCCTCGCCCACGCCCTCCCCGCTGACGTTTCAGACCGTGACCAGGTGTTCGAGGCCACTGCGACGTTGGCGGAGCGTACGGGCCGAATTGACGCGGTTCTCAACAACGCCTCGCTGCTGGTGTACGAGAAGCTCGAGGATGTGCGTCCCGAGACCGTGAACAAGATGATTGGCGTGGGCATCGAGGGTGCACTGTGGGGCTCGCAGGCGCTGTTGAAGCATTACCACCGGGATCGGGGTGGCGTGATCGTCAACTTCGCATCACCGGTCGCGTTTCGCGGCTCCCCGACCACCAGCGTCTACAGCAGCATCAAGGGCGCTCTCGTATCGCTCACACGAGTGCTTGCCGCCGAGCTCGGACCCGCTGGAGTCCGCGTCAATGCCGTCGCGCCCGGCTCCGTGCCGACGCCCGGGGCGCTCAAGTACGTCAACCAGGCGGAGTACGAGCGTCGCGCCCGGACAATTCCGCTGCGCCGGCTCGGTCAGGAAAGCGACGTCGATCATGCGCTCGCATTTTTGCTGTCGGACGAGGCGACCTTCATCAACGGGACCATTCTCCACATCGACGGCGGCATCGTCGCCGCCGCCTAGGGGCAGATCTCGACTCCCCGAGCTTCCACCAAAAAGGGGGGTGCTAGCCCCAACGTCTCGGCGGTAGCGTGCCGGCGTAGGCGAGGCTGAATCGCGGTTCAGCGACCCGCCGCGTTCGAGGGTTGAAGTTCACGAGGTGAGACGGCAGTGGCGGAGTCATTTGACGTAGTGGTGGTGGGGTCCGGTCACAACGGGCTCGTCGCGGCGGCCTATCTTGCGGCACTCGGCAAGAAGGTCGTGGTTCTCGAGCGCAACGCCTGGTTCGGTGGCGGCGTTGTGACCCGTGAGCTGACCGTCCCCGGTTTCCGGCACGACCAGCACTCCATGGCGCACATCTTTATCCAGGGAAACCCGCTGTTGCGGGAGGATGAGCTGCGGCTGAAATCCCGCTACGGACTCAAGTACACATTCCCTGAGTGCCCGATGGCGTCGATCTTTGAAGACGGTCAGATGCTTTCCATGTATCGGGATCGCGAGCGAACGCGCGCGGAGATCGCGAAATTCTCTGCCCGTGATGCAGAAAGCTATGTAAGGCTTGCGGAGCAGGCGGCCGAATGGTTGCCGATGATCGCCTCCACGCTGTATTCCGCACCGATGCCCGTTGGCGCATCCACGGCCATGATGGATCAGAGCCGAGAAGGTCGGATGCTGTGGAAGACCACTCAGATGAGCACGCACGACATGCTCTGCCGCACGTTCGAGAACGATCGTGTACGGATGCACTTCGCGCGTATCGCGGGCGAGAATCTGGTCTCTCCGGATGAGAAGGCGACCGGTATCGGGGTGTTTGTCTTCCTGGGCTTCCTCGAGGCCTATGGTTTCGGGGTTCCGATCGGAGGCAGCGGCAGTCTCACGAAAGCTCTCATTGCAAGTATCGAAGACCACGGTGGTCGAGTCACCGCCGGTGTCGATGTCTCGGCTATCAAAACGAAGGCGGGTCGGGCGAGTGCCGCTGTGTCACGCGATGGGCGCGAGTTCCTGGCGAAGGATGCCGTCATTGGCGCGATCCACCCTCATCACCTCGGGCGTGTGGTCGAGGGCATAGATCCCGCCGTAGCGGCCGACGCGGCCGCCACGGAAGTCTCCGCGAACTCCTGCATCACGGTTCACGCCGCACTCAAGGAGCCACTGCGCACAGTGCATGGCCGTCCGCTCGAAGCGGTGATGGTTGAGTTGCTCCCGAACACGTATGAAACCGTGCGTCGGTCCTTTGACGACCTCAGATACGGACAGTGTTCCTCATACCCGCTCGTGGGTCTGGGTTCGCTGTCGCAGTTCGACTCCTCGCGCGTCCCGGCGGGTGCGGCCACCATGCACGCGTGGGACTACGTGCCCTATGAGCGCGCTGACGGACGTTCGTGGGATGAGGCCAAACGGGATTACGCCGAACACATGATGGCGCACATTCGGCGTTTCTTACCGAACCTGGCCGACGAGAACGTGCTTGGTTACCACTGCGATAGTCCAGTCGACATGGAACGAACTTCGCCAAGCTTTCTGCGAGGCGATCTTCATGGTATCGCCACTCCGACGTATCAGTCGGGCGCACATCGACCGACGCCGGAACTGGGCCAGTTCACGGTCCCCGGCGTCGATCGGCTGTATCTCGTCGGCCCGTTCCAGCATCCAGGCGGTGGAGTCTTCGGTGCCGGCAGAGCTGCCGCGGAGCGCCTGTGCGAGGACCTGAAGCTCGATTTCTCGAAGGTCAGCCAAGCTCGCTAGCGGAGGTCGACCGATGCCTTTCCCGCATCCTCCTGAGGAAATGAGATGGCTGAACGTCCGCGGATCCTGATTGTTGGCGCAGGCCCCACCGGTCTCGTTTCAGCGCTCGGCCTCGCACAGGCTGGAGCAGATGTGACGGTAACCGAGCGAGAGCCCGACGTAGTGAGCTCCCCGCGCGCCACCGTCTACGTCGCCTCGACGCTCAAGGTGCTGGACGCTGTGGGATTGCTCGCGGATGCCAAGCGCGCCGGCGCTGAAACGTACGAGTTCAATCAGCACTTCAAGATGACCGGGCGTATCGGCCGTATGGATCACCGCATAGTGAGTGATCTGACGGCCTACGCTTATGCGCTTCATTTCGGTCAGGATGAGCTTGCACGCATCATTCTGCGTCGCCTGCAGAAGCTTCCACACACTCATGTGCTGTGGAACACCGCTTTCGAAAGCCTCGAGCAGGATCGCGATTCGGTCCGGGTGCAGTTGAAGACGATCGGCGGAATCGAGACCCAGGAGTTCGACTGGGTCATCGGTGCCGATGGCGCGCGCAGCTCGGTACGGCCGGCCATAGGCGTGACCTTCGACGGGTTCACATGGCCCGAGACCTTCATGGCCACAAACGTCTACT
Source organism: Gammaproteobacteria bacterium (assembly GCA_040007735.1). GTDB lineage: Bacteria > Pseudomonadota > Gammaproteobacteria > Steroidobacterales > Steroidobacteraceae > JADGHX01. The sequence continues at coordinate 6,289 of JBDTUL010000142.1, forward strand.
ACGATTTCGAGAGCCTGGGGTGGGTTCCGGCGAACATGGTGGCAGATGGCGGCGACTGGCGCGTTGTCGCGAGGCTGAACAAGCAGGAGCACTTCTGGCGGATCTCTTACGGAGAGAGTAGCGATCTAACTGAGGAGGGGCGAGTCGCCAAGATCGCGGAGCGCTACAAGACCATGCTGCCCGATAGCAGCAAAGAGTGGCAGCTCGATCGGGCCAACTCCTACCGCGTTCATCAACGCTCGGCATCGAGCTACCGAGTAGGCCGCGTGTTGCTCGCCGGTGATGCCGCCCACGCAACCAATCCGATCGGCGGAATGGGATTCACCACCGGCATTCAGGATGCAAGCGGACTGATTGAATCCTTCAAAGATCTCTTCTCCGGAGCCGCGGGTGAGGGCGTCCTCGACTATTACGCGTACGAGCGCCGCCGCATCTTTCTCGAAATCTCCAATCCATCTGCGATGGAGTTCAAACGTCGTGCGCAAGAAACGAATGACGCCAGGCGACTCGAGGACGAGGCGGGGTTCTTCAAGATGATGGAAGATCCCGCGCTTCATCGGGCCGCGATGATGTCGGTCTTCCAGCTTTGCGGAAGGCCGTATCAGGAAGGGTGGCGTGAGACATTGGTACCGGAGGACCAGAGGCGCGGAAATTCTCCGACGGCCCTCGTGCTGGGTGCAAATATGACCGCGCGTGTGACGCAGGACATAGAATAGTTCAGGTCATTTTCGATCGGTCGAAAAGCGCGCCGCAATGCCCCCGCATCGAACGCCGCGATGAGTGAAGGAAGAGCCAACCCGGACAGCAGGAGAGTCCGGAGCGGCGCATCCGTGGCAGCAGGGAATCGGCACTTCACTGGGGCGCCTTGTGACACGTGCGAGCCGTCACCCAGCTTGCCTCGGAGCGCATTTCTTCGCGAGACTTTCGGCCTGGTACCCACCTTTCGGGAAGCTCCTGGTTTTTCGCGGGACGCCTCGCTTTCAGCGTGACGGTGCGTGGAGCGCGGTTCCCCCCCGAAGGGGGGTGCTGTTGCCTCCAGGCATCGGTAGCGTCGACTCGAATCCGACCGCGTGTCCGTTACGCAGGCGGCAATAACAATTTCTTCCAGTATGACGACGATACCTGAGGGGGTGCTCAATGAAGGGTTTCCAGACCGTATCAGCTCTTGCGCTCGCAACCGGACTCGTGGCGCCAACACTCGCTCAGCAAGCGAAGGGCGAGCCAGGCAACGGACTTGCTGAGGTCGTCGTGACCGCGCAGTTCAAAGCGCAGAGCATGCAGGAAGCGCCTCTGGCGATTACCGCGGTCGATGCAGCCCTCATGGAGTCGCGCAACCAGTTTACCGTCACGGACGTCGCGAACTCGGCGCCGAGCGTGCAGCTGACGACCGGCGGTACGGGTGGTGGCGCGCAGACCGCCTCTGTTTCGATCCGTGGCATTGGAACAACGGATTTTCAGTTCCCGGTCGAGCCAGGCGTCGGTATCTATATCGACGATGTGTACTACGGAATATCCTTTGGTTCGTCGTTTGATCTCGTCGACCTGGATCGAGTCGAGATCCTGCGCGGACCTCAGGGCACGCTGTCGGGCAAGAACTCGATCGGTGGTTCGATCAAGCTCTTCTCGAAGAAGCCCACGGCGGAGTCCGATGGCTACGTCGAGGCAACCTACGGTGCATACGACCGTGTGGGGCTTCGGGGCGCGAGCAACTTCACGCTCGTCGACGGCACGCTGTTCGCGCGAATCAGCGGTATGGAGCGCCGCATCGATGGCTACTTCAAGCGCTTTGACTACACCTGCGTGACGGGCAGAGCCTCGCCGAGCGGCGCCTTCGCGACGCCGTCGAGCGGCTGTCAGATCGGAACTGAAGGCGGGCAGGACATCTACTCCGTGCGCGGCGCACTCCGCTGGGTGCCTTCGGACTCGGTCGAGAACAATCTGGTGGTGGATTTCGCGAAAGACAGTTCCGAAGCCACGGCCACGAAGCCGCTAATTCAGCCTGCGTACCCCAGTGGCAATAACTATCTGACCCCGCCCGAGTCATACACGAGCTACGCCAATTACACGGGCCTGCCGGATACGCCGAACCAGTACACGCTTCCCGCGATCAGTGACATCTCGAGCTGGGGCGTGTCGAACAATTTCGAGTACCGGTTCTCGGACAATCTGTCACTCACTTCGATCACGGCATGGCGACATGCTGATGGCCAGAATGCCTGGGATCCTGATGGATCGCCCGAGTCGCTGTTCGCGAATTTCAACGCCTTCGATCACAACCAGTTCACGGAAGAGCTGCGCCTGTCTGGCGCCATCGGCAAGATCGACTTCACGACCGGCGCCTACTATTACGATGCGCGCAGTCATGTGGGTGGCCGCATCAACGTGGAAACTGTCGGTCTCGATTTCAGCTTCAACGATCCGTTCCACCAGACCTCCAAGTCGGCATTCGCTCATGCTGTTTGGCACCTGACGGATCGCTTCAACCTGACGGGCGGCGTCCGGTACACGAAGGAAAGCAAAACCTACACGTTCACGCGCTACAGCTCGATCCCTGGCATTCCGGCGAATCCTGGGGTAGCCCCGCTCGATGGCGTCAAGCGCTCTTTCTCCGGTGACCGCGTCGACTATCGCGTCGCACTTGACTATGAAATCGTCGATAACGTGCGTCCGTACGTTCAAGTCGCCACGGGGTTCAAGGGCGGCGGCATCAATCCGCGACCCTTCTTCCCGAGCCAAGCGGTGCCCTTCGAACAGGAAAAGGTCAGAACGTACGAGGCAGGCATCAAGTCGATGCTCTTCAACCGCAGCCTTCGGTTGAATGGGGCTATTTACCAGTCGGACTACGACGACTATCAGGCCCAGCTGCTCAACTGCCCGACGCTTTCGCCGCCGGGACTCGGAAATGTCTGCGCCGCGACCCAGAACATTGGCAACGCGCGGATCAAGGGCGCGGAGCTCGAAGCGGAACTCACGCCGTTCCACGGAGCGCTGATCAATGTGTCGGCGAGCTATGTGGATTTCAAGTTCCTGAACGTCGATCCGAGCAGCGGCATCACGACCAGCACGAAGCCGCAGTTCGTTCCGAAAACGCAGTACTCCATCGGCGCGCAGTATCAGATCGATCTGTCGAACGGCGCGAGCATCACGCCCCGTTTCGACTACAACTACCGCAGCTCGTTCGAGAGCAACGCCATCAACAACGTTCCTGGATTCACGTTCGGGCACGTGGACGGAGTCGGTTTGTTGAACGCACGTCTCACGTTCGTCACTTCCGATGGAGCATGGCAGACCGCGCTCGCGGGCACGAACCTGACCGACAAGTTCTACTACCAGGTCAAGTACGACCGGGCCGCTGCCTTCAGCGCGGTCTACGGCCAGCCTGGACCGCCGCGCGAGTGGTGGGTGTCTGTCAGCCGGAAGTTCTGATGTCCCGATGTTCGGTGGGGACGAACAGGAACTTGTCCGGTCGCGAGTGTCATCGAGCGCGTGTCCTGTGCGATGAATTGCGGGCTGCCGGGACAAAATGGCTCGAAAAGAAGAATCAAAGTTCGTCAGGGTTTGCGCCCACGGGACTTCAGACCTCCCCAAGGGCGCCCTTCTTTTCTTGTGACGTCCCCAGCGGAGACCTCGTTCTGTCCAGAAACGGAATCCACGACACTCAGACGGCTGCGCGATGATAGTAGTTCAGCATTCCACCAAGACGCTGGCGCTGCTGCACCAGGCGAGATGGCGCGATGAAGGGGCGGGCCACAGGAGCCTGTTTTCGAGGCCCTGATGATTGCGCTCGGCGTGGTAGTGCCGTGGTCCGCAATTATCCGATCAGGGAGGGTCCGGGGTGGTTCCATTAATGGGTTAAGCAGGCGCGAGCGAGTACTCATGATGCAATCCGCCGAGTATTGTCGTTGAGCGGACCGAGCCCAGATCACCGTGTCCATGGCGAATTCCTGATCACGCGGCAACTGGCGTGTGAAAGAGGTCGGAACAATCCGATCGCCATGCGAAGTGATCAAGATTCGCCCGTTGCTCGCCGGTCCTTCCGCATCGCTCGAACGGCGTCCGACCACTGAGACTGGCATGAACGCGCCGCTCGTTGAAGCACGCAGCGAAGCGATCCAGCTTGCGATGGAGGTCGAGGCCGTTCCAGACGAAGGTGTGGTCAAGATACTCGCGTCGAAGGGTTCCGATCAGTCGCTCGATGAACGGGTGAGAGCGAGGCGCGAAAGGCACGGACTTGAGTTCCTCGACCTCGAGAATTCGCAGATTCGCGCGCCAGCGGTGACATCGGAACAGTGGGTCATGATCGGAACTGAGGTGCTTGGGAAGAGGCTGGCCGTGCCGAGCCTGATTGAACATGCGGCAGACGCTGATGCCATCGATATGCGCGGGTTCGACACCGAAGCCGACGATACGACGCGTAAACACGTCCATGACGACCATCACCCAGAAGCTCTTCAGCAGGATCGACTCGCAGCGAAATAGATCGACGCTCCACAGACTGTCGCGGGCTTCAGCGATGGCAGAGAGCCACGAAGGACCTTTGCCTCCCGACCTTGGAAGAGGGTGATTTGCAAGAGTCCGGCGCACGACATCCTTGTCGATGTCCAGGCCGAAGGCATTCGAAATCTGTTGAGCGATGCGAGGGCAGCGATGCGCGGATTGAGGCGCTTGATCTCGAGAATCGCGGCAATCAGTTCTTTGGATGGTCCTTTGGGTCCGGGCCGATGCCGGGTCTTCGCGGAAAAAAGCCATTGATACTTGCGACGGACGAGCGCGCGATGAAATCGCAACAGCGTCGAGGGTCTGATGGCGACGGCGACTTTCACCAGACGTTGATGTGACAACAGAATCGCGCCCAGACCTAGCACGATGCGATCCAGGGCGCGCAGCTTCGGCGCCCTCTTTCGAGATCGTTTCAGGATCGGCAGCTGATGTTTCAGAAGCAGCGATTCGGCGATGACCGCTCGCGCACCGCCAGGAGCCATCGTCCGGATCGTCGTGACGACGAGATGAGCGATTAGTATGAGCCAATCCCGCATGCTGCAAAGAATGTGCGGGGTTGGCGGCGTTCGCAAGTCTGTAACTAAGTGGTCGACTGCGGCAGAATTGCAATCCGCCATGGACACGCGCGCTACGCCCATCGATACGCATGTCCTGAAACTCTCAGTTACTTGCGTGCGAGAATGACTGGCGGGTCGCCCCTATAGAGCGCTTCGACAGATGACGCTCTATTGCTGAGCAGGATGTTCTGATTCAATGTGCCTTTCTCGGTCACTTCACCGTCTGCGATCTGAGGTGGGGTGTCGATAATGATAGCGCGCGCAATCCTGTTGGAGGATCCGGTTGCCTTTCCGGCCAGATCTTTGAGCAAGTCTTCCAGCTGCTCAAGAATCTCGGGCCGACGGTAGAGTTCGACGTCGGACAAGGATCGACCATTCTCGACGAGGCGCTCGACAGTCTCTCGAGCAGGAATCAGGAGAGCGCCAATTTCAGAGCGACTTTCGCCGCAGATCGCGGCATCCACCACGCCTGGTTCGGAAGGCTTTGCGACGTATTTCTCACGCCGACCGACGACTTCCCTTGCCGAGAGGGTCTCTTGCTCACTGCGTGAGCCCATTTTTTCTCGCTGAACAGTCGATACGCTGGCCCCCCCGGCCGAGCGAAATCCGTTTTCTTATTCCCGTCAAACTTTTGCCCTCTAGGGTTATCCGGAACCAATCCGTCAGACGGGTTGGTCCGGAGAACTGGCAATCGTC
>JBDTUL010000143.1:0-12034 GCA_040007735.1 Gammaproteobacteria bacterium
GATTGAGGGCTCCGGATCCGCCGGCGACAAGAAGCCCTCAATCGCCGGGCGGCTGAGAGGAAATCACAAGATTCCCCGGCGTTCAGCGATCAGAAACGTCGCACTTTCGGCCGGAATGACCCATCCATTCTTCAGAGCGGGCTCGATTACCCCCATGCCCCCATAAATCGGCGCATCGCTCGAAAATCGCAAAACCCAACGCTTATCACGCGGCGGCGCCAGCAGCGGCTCGGGAATCGCCCGCAACCCCTGCTCATCGCCCAGGTTCACCAACAACAACCGGTCGTCCTCTGCCGGGTCGAACCACCGAACCACAAACGCCCGCTCGCCGAGCACCGCGCCATCAATAACCAGCGGCCGGCGAGACAGCACAGCATCCGTCCCCCGAATCTTCAATAGATCCTGATAGAGCCGATACGTCTGCGCATTCCGCTCGCGCTCCGACGAGTCGAGCCGCGAGCGCCGAACCGTCTCCACCGCGCAGGGGTCCCAAACACAACTCTGCGCGGCATCCCCGGCATACTGCGCGAAGCCCTTCAGTCCGTTCTTGCGGCCGCGCCAAAGGTCTGCTGCCACGTCCCCCTCGTAGTCCGCGAAATAAGCGAACGGACTCGAGGCATCGAATTCCTGCCCCATGAAGATCAGTGGAGTGTTCGGCCCCAGCAGCAGAAGCGCTGTCATCGTGCGTGCGCGGCCGGGGCTCGTCAGCCGATGCAGGCGCTGGCCCCAGAGTGTGTTCGCCACTTGATCGTGATTCTGAGTGAACGCGACAAAGGCGGAGTGCGGTTGCCCACTCGCCGGCATGCCCCGCGCACTGTCTTTCCAGCCGTCGTATTGCCCCTGGAAGAGGAAGCCGTGGCGCAGGGCCGAGAGCAGCTCCTGCGCATTTCCCCGGAAGACGCGGAAATAACCGCCGTGATTTCCGGTCAGCGCCACGCGGCTCGAATGATGAAAGTCGTCGTTCCAGAGTTGATCGAGCCCTGCGCCGCCGGCCTCGGTGGGAGTGAGCAAATCCGCACGCTGCAGATAGTCCTCACCCGATAGCACGATCATGCGGGGGCGCGCGGCCTCGCGTGTGGCGCGACTGATCGCCGCCAGCAGCGTCGGGTGTTCGGGATCGTGGATGCTCTGGGTCGCGTCGAGCCGCAATCCATCCATGTGAAACTCGCGGATCCAGTACGCCGCGTTGTCGATCGCCAACTGGCGCACAGGGTCGCTTGCGTAGTTCAGCGTCTGCCCCCAATCGTTGGAGTAACGATCGGTGAAGTAGTCCGCACTGAAACGCGGCAGATAGTTGCCGTCCGCGCCAATGTGGTTGTAGACCACGTCGAGAACCACGCCGAGTTGCGCACCATGCGCGCGGTCTACGAAACGACGCAGCTCTTCCGGATCGCCATACTGATGATAGGGCGCGAAGAGATCGACGCCGTCGTATCCCCACCCGTGGCGCCCGGAGAACTCCGCTACCGGCATGAGCTCGAGACAGGTGACGCCCAGGTCGCGCAGGCGCTCGAGTTCCGTTTCGGCCGCTGCGTACGTACCGGTTTCGGTGAACGTGCCGATGTGCAGTTCGTAGATGACCTGGCGCGCAGCATCGAGCCCGCGCCATTCGGTGTCCTGCCAGCGATAGCCGCCGGGGTCGATCACCATCGACGGGCCGTGCGGGCCCTCGGGTTGAAAGCGGGAATACGGGTCGGGGTATGCGTCGCCGCCGTTCAGGCGGTAACGATAGAGCGTGCCCGCCGTGGCACGGCCGGAATGGCCGCTGAAGAAGCCGCTTTCCGCCGGCAGCAGTTCGACGGCTGCTGCGCCGTCATCTGGAAACACCACTTCCACGCGAGTTGCCGCTGGCGCCCAGACGCGAAACTGAACACCGGTCGAGGTCACTTGCGCCCCGCAAAGGGGCCATTTCTTGTTTCGGGCGATTGGCATGCGCAGGGTAGCGCATGTTTTGTTCCCGCTGCGGGCGGGTGCGGCCGCGCGCTTAGGGACGCGCTAGCCGTGTGGTGCCTTCAGGCTGCGCGGGAGCAGCTTCGCGTCGCCCAGCTTCTCGAGGCAGGCTGCCCATCGATCCGTTGGGCCGCGCCACTCGAGCTGATCTACGTTTTTGAACAGGGGCGCGTCGGTTCGAAGCGTCGCCAGATCTTTGAACAGCAGCGCAAGCTTGCGGCGCTCTCCGTCCAGGGAGGTTGAGGGGAAGTCTTCGAGCGCGCCGTAGCGACTGACGAGCCGGGCAGCGGTGACACTGCCGATGCCGGAGAGACCGGGATACCCATCCGCCGTGTCACCCACCAGCGCCAGGAAGTCGGGAATGAACCGCGGCTCCACGCCGAACTTCTCGCGCACGCCCTCTGCGTTGCGCATCTTCTTGGACTTCCGGTCCATCTGCACCACGCGGTCGCCGCTCACGCATTGCGCCAGGTCCTTGTCCGGCGTCCAGATACAAACTTTTTGTACATTGCCGTCCGCCGCCGCCAGATGCGCAGCCGAAGCGAGCGCGTCGTCGGCTTCCAGTTCAGTCATGGGCCAGACGGCCACGCCCAGCGCTGCGAGCGCATCTTCCAGTGGATGAAACTGCGCGAGCAGCGCGGGGTCGATGCCTTCGCCCGTCTTGTAGTCCGCCCAGAGCCGATTCCGGAACGATTCGATGACGTGATCGGTGGCTACGCCGACATGCGTGGCGCCGCCCTCGATCATCTCCAGCACGGTGTTCAGCACACCCACCACGGCGCCGAACGGTTTGTCCTGGCCCTTGTTGAAGCGCCGCAGCCCGTAGAAATGCCGAAACAGCTCGTAGGTGCCGTCGATGAGATGAACGATCACGGCGTGGCGTGTTCCATGATGAGTTTTTCCCCAGTGTCTGCGCCGATTTTCGCAGCGTCGCTGCCTGTCGGTGCGAAGGTGGCATAGTAGCGGGAAACTCCGCCCTGCGAGGTAATGGGTATGCGCCCGTCGTGCGTCGTCAATATTGCAGATCTGCCCGCTGAGAAACGGCCGCTCGGCACCCATGGCGCAGGGGTGTCCTCGATGGTGCGCAGGCCGGGCCGGGCGACCGGGCTTGCGCAGATGGGCGTTCACATTCGCGCCTTCGAGCCCGGCTTCGCCGGGACCAATCGCCATTTCCATTCCGTGGAAGAAGAGTGGGTCTACATCCTGGCCGGACGCGGTGTGGTTCGCATCGGTCCGCTGCGCATTCCGTTCCGCGCGGGAACTTTCGTCGGCTTCCCTCCCGGCCCGCGCCCGCATCACTTCATTGCCGAAGGCGAGGAAACCGTGGTGTTGATCGAAGGCGGCGAACGCCGCACGGCGGAGGATCGGGTCTGGTACCCGGATGCCCGCAAGATGTTGGTCGGCATCACTCCAGTCGACCACTACGATGAGCCGCCGCCAGAGGAAGGAGACGCGCACCAGGTGGTGCACGTCGACGATGTGGAAGTGACGCACTTTCAGCACGACATCGACCCATCGGTCCGTCGGAGCATGCGCACCCTGCATCGTCAAACAGGCCTCACGCGGCAGGCCGTGCGTTGCGCCCAAGTGGAGGCGGGGGGCCGCTCGACGGTGTTTCACACCCACCTTCACACGGACGAATGGGTTCTCGTGCTGTCGGGCACGGGCATGGCACGCATGGGTGACGACCGGTTCGAGATCCGGCCGAACGACTTCATCGGGTACCCGGCTGGGGGCGCCTCCCACGTTATCGAGGCGCGCACTCCGTTGACATATCTCGTGGGCGGGCAAATCGACGCCAGTGACGTTGTCCTCTACCCAGAGGACAGACTGCGCCGGGTAGGGGGTGCTCTACTGCCCCTATAAGGGGGAATGTATGCAGAGTTCTGCCGTTGATGCCAGTGCCGCCGGGGGGCGGCGCGCCTTCTGGAATCGGCCGATTCGTGAAGGGCACGCGCCAGCACGCCGCGTGCAGATCAAGCAGGTGATCCAGGCCCACCTGCGCGACCCCGAGTTCTCAGTGTCGGCGCTGAGCCGTGAGATGGGGCTCTCCTCGCGATACATGCAGATGCTGTTCCAGGACGGCCCGGAATCGATCTCCCAATACATTCGCCGGCAAAGGCTGGAAGGCTGCCGCAAGCAGCTCGCCGACCCGGCGTTTCGTGAGCGCAGTGTCACGGAGATCTCGTTCAGCTGGGGGTTCAACAGCGCCGCACATTTCTGCCGTGCGTTTCGCGCTCAATACCGCACCAGTCCGACCTTGTTCCGCTTCAGCCAAGCCGCGCCCGGCTAGCGGTAGAGCGTTCTGGGATGGACGGCAGCCCGCTCGTTCCGCGGGCTGCCGTCGACATCAACCGATCCGCGGCGTTACTTGAGGATCAGTTCCCGCAGCGTCTGGCCGCCCACGTTCGTGCGCATCTTGGTGCGCCCGGCGGCCGCTTCATCCGCCTTCGTGAGGGAGCCCCAGATCTTGCGGTCGATCGGGTCCGACTTTTCAGCCAGGTTGTCGAGCGCCGCATAGTTCTTGTACGTGATGGTCAGGATCAGATCCGCATCGGTGCCGTTGCGGGGTTCGGCGCTGAACACCGAGTAGCCCACGATGAGGCCGGCCTTCTTGTACTCGTCCATGAGCTTCTTGTAGGTGGTGCCGAGGTACTTCAGGTACTCGTCGAACATGCCGGGCTCCGTGCGGACGTAGGAAACCACGACGACGGGCCCTTCGGTGTACGCATGGTCATCCGCTGACTGCGCGCTGGCGGTGGACGTGCCCGCTGCCAGAACCCCTGCGAATAGCATTAGCGATATGAATTTCTTGATCATGGAGTTAGCCCTTTTATTTGTTGATGCCCGGCGCGTGTGAACCGGCCGGGCTTGTCGGGTGAACGTCGGCACTATAGACCCGATTTCGAGTCACCGAGCGTCAATTGTCGTGTCGTGCACACGGCGCGGGCGAGGAGGGGCGACCCTCGAATTCGTCACGCTGCGCGCTGGCGGTGGTTGAACAGGCTGTCCGGGTAAGGCGATACTCCGCCGATGGCCCGTTCCCCCTGCTGCTGCGACTTTAAATTGCGATCGTTTCGATCGCCGTCCTGGCGCTGCCGGTCAGCGGGGCATATCTGCACTTGTGCCTCGACGGCAACGAGCCGGCGGCCACCCTGCATGCGGCGGAAGATGGCGTCCATCACGAAGGCGTCGGCGCCAGTCCCGTCCACAACGACGTCGATGTCAGCATCGCGAACAACGCGCTCGCGAAGAAGTTCGATAGCACTTTCGAGCTGCCGGGGCTGGTTGCCGCGGCGTTCATCATCGTCCGGATGCCCGTTGAGGGCGCGATGCTTCGCCTGCGGCCGATTCTGATGGTGGCGCTGGTGGCGGCGCTCGGTTTCCTTCCCATGGCGCTGAACACCGGCACAGGTGCTGAGGTGCAACGGCCGCTCGCAACCGTGGTTATCGGCGGAATTCTGTCTTCGACATTGCTGAGTTTGCTGGTGTTGCCGGGTCTCTATCGAATGGCGTGGTGTGAACGCACGTCGATAGACGCTGTGCCCGCGATTGCTGACGCTAGGCCAGCAATGTAAATCCGACGCCCAGCGCCCCGCACACCACCAGGTTACGTGGCAAAGACCACTTGAGTGCGAACGTCATCGTGAGTGCGAGTGCCGTAAGCAGCACCAGAACCCAATGCACGGAGCTCAATTCCGGCACATCCACGTGCAGCCAACGTGTGAGCGCGTGCGGCGTTACGTGCGCGAAGAGCGCGTGCAATGCGAACCATAGAGCCAGGTTCGCGATGACCCCGACTACGGCCGCTGTGATGGCGGCCAACGCGCCACTGAGCGGCTCGTACTTGCGTAGCGACTCCACATACGGTGCGCCCAGGAAAATCCATAGAAAGCACGGCACGAATGTGACCCACACCGTCAGGCAGGCGGCGAAGAGGCCTGCGAGTAGCGGATGAGGGATTCCGGCAGCCTGATAAGCGGCGAGGAAACCGACGAACTGAACCACCATGATCAGCGGGCCGGGTGTCGATTCCGCAAGGCCCAAGCCGTCGAGCATCTGAGTTGGGGTCACCCATCCGAAATGATCGGCGGCCTGTTGCGCGACGTAGGTGAGCACCGCGTATGCGCCGCCGAATGTCACGACTGCCATCTTGCTGAAGAACAGTCCCACCTGCGTGTAGACGTGCGTGGGGCCGACTATCAAGGCGAGCGCGGCAACAGGTGCAAGCCATAGCGGCAACCATAGCGCCAGGAGCTTCAGCGCGCGTTTCGCGGAAGGTGCCACCTGATTCAGCGCTGATTCCGGCACGAGCGCAGGAGGGGCGAGGGCTGCGCCACTCGCGTGCGAGTTGCCGGCTGCCGTGAATTCGCGCCTGCCGAATCTCGTCCAGAGAAATCCGAACAGGCCGGCGATGACAACGACGAGGGGAAAGGACACGCGCAGAAGTGCAAGGCCTATGAAAGCCAGAGCGGCAACCCACCGCGCGACGGTGCTGCGCAAGGCGCGGCGCCCAATCCGCAACAACGCCTGAATGACGATCGCGATGACGGCGGCTTTGAGCCCGAGGAAAATGCCCGCAACGATGGGATGCTGTCCCCATGTGGCATACACGACGCTGAATGCCATGATGGCCAGGAACCCGGGCAGCACGAAAAGTGTTCCGGCGACGAGGCCGCCGCGCGCCCCATGCAGCAGCCAGCCGATATAAGTGGCGAGCTGCTGTGCCTCGGGCCCGGGCAGGAGCATGCAGTAGTTCAGGGCGTGCAGAAATCGTTCTTCACTGATCCAGCGCTTCTCCTCGACCAGGGTTCGGTGCATGACCGCGATCTGGCCTGCCGGCCCGCCAAAACTCAGGAGGCCGATGCGCGTCCACGTGCGCAATGCTTCCGGGAAAGGGACTGGTGATGCGTTCATGCTTGCGCTTGGTGGCCCGCTGCATCCACGAACACAGGGCATCACCCGGTGCCCCAAGCTGCGGATCGCAGCGCCGAGCGCGCTACGACCCCTGCCGCTCAGTCGGGCCGGTCTGGCCTCAGCTCGGGCGTTTCTCGGCTGTTGCAGGGCTCTCGATCGCCGCGGGGGCGGTCTCCTCGGTTCGTGGGGCAGCGCTGGCGTGATCGTCCGACTCGCCTTCTTTCATCGCTTGTTTGAAACCCCGAATGGCGCCGCCCAGATCCGCCCCGAGCGTCTTCAGCTTTTTGGTTCCAAACACCAGCATCACGACCAGCAAGATGATCAGCAGATGACGGGGCGCGAACAGTTCCATGACTATCACCCAAACGCGGTTCAAAATGCCGCCCGTGAATGGTACTCCGACGTCGCTTACGCGGCCATCCGCCGGACACCCGGACCCTCTCGAGCACCACCCCGTCGCGAGAAAGGGGGCGGGCGACGCACTGTCTAGTTCGGGCGTCCATAGACGACGCGTCGGAGGATATCTTCGGGCGTGCAGATCTCCGGGCTTCGGAAGCCCGCGCCTGCGACGGCTCGAGCGACCTTCGGAGTGATCATCGGATTTGCGAGATGCTTGCAGTTCCAGGTGACCAGATAGTCGATGCCATTCGTAGCCGCTATCGCAATATGTTCCGCGTCGGCTTCCGCGCTGGACGGCAACCTTGTACGAGATATGCGCTGTCGGAAGACGACACGAGTCCGTCGTCCCAAAGCCCGTGTTGAGTGGAGCTGCGCCGCCTGGCCTCGGCGCGCCGCTCGGATGAGGTGGCCGAATGCGCGCAAGATCAAGCTTCCGAGCAAGGAATCGGCCGCCCGGTTGACTCTCGGCAGCCGATCATCGAACTTAGTGGCCAGGCGCGGGTCCATCACGAGCCCCCGGCCCGGAACGCTCGATTCATGTTGAGACGGTTGTCAGCCATCCTGGTCATCTGCGTCGGCCTGTTGACGATAGGCGGGCCGGCGGCTGCCTGTGCACTGGCTTCCGCGACGTCCGACTGCTGCCCGACGAACGGTCAGCCTTGCGATGACGGTGGGTCGGGAACCACGGTCAACCCGGGCGCGAGTGCTTGCTGCTTCACTGCCCCCACACCAGGCACCGCGGCTACCGCTGAAGCGCCGCGCGCCCGTGCTTCGCTCGACCTGCATGCCAGCGGCCCCGACTCCTGTCTGCCGCTGGCCTGGCTCCTGACGCTGCACCCTTGGGAATCCATCGCGTCACCCGCGATACGCCCGCCCGATAGCCGCGCTGCCGACGCTTCTCTGACCTACCTGCACACGCTGCGACTGCGGCTTTAGCGCTCTGCTCCACCAGGGCGGTGCTGCCGCCCACCTTCTGACTGTTTGTCTGTTGGCACTCTCCGTTGGCGGGGAGTGCAGTCCGATTGGGTGGAGTTCGTGCGATGTTTCGAATTCTTTGTATAGGGCTCGCTCTCGCCGGCGGGCTAACCAGCGTGCGCGCGGCAGCTGCGAACGACGCGTCAACACCGCTGACGCTCGAAGACGCCATTCGGCTCGCGCAGGAACATGCCCCGCAAGTGGACGCCCAACAAGCGGCCGTCGATGCCAAAGCATCACTGACGAGAAGCGCTGGGCGCCTGTCCGATCCGCAACTCGTGTTCGGTGTGAACAATCTTCCGGTCACCGGCGCCGACGCGGGGTCGTTCACTCGCGACTTCATGACGATGCGCAAGGTCGGTCTCATGCAAAGCTTCCCGCGGGGCGAGAAGCGGCGCCTGGAGCACACGCGCGCCGAAGCCGAGGCCGACGTCGAGCGCGCGGAACTTACCGCCACACGCCTGGACATTGCGCGCGAAGTGTCGCAGGCGTGGATTCGTCGGGCGACCACTCTTACGTCGTTGGATCGATTACGCACACTCGAATCTGAGGTGGAGTTGGGTGCGGCATCGGCGCGGGCGGCACTGGCGGCAGGCCGTGCGTCGAGCGCCGAGGCGTTATCCGCCGCAGCCGCTGTCGCGCAGCTGAAGACCCGCGTTCTGAAAATGAATGGTGTGGCGCTTCAGGCGCAGTCGCAACTCGAACGCTGGATCGGCGCCGAGCAGGCCGCGCGAGCGCCTGCGGCTCTGCCTGCCTTCGATCAGCTGCCAGTTCCGCGCGAGACGTTGCTTGCATCGACGCATCTGCATGCCTCGATACTGCCGTTCGATGCACGGCTCGCCGAGGCTCGCACTGACGTCGAACTAGCGCGCGCGGCGCGGCGTCCGGATTGGAGCGCCGAAGTGTCTTTTGCAAAGCGCGGCCCGGATTTCTCGGACATGGCGTCGCTCCAGTTCACCATCGATCTTCCGGTCTTTGCAGGCACTCGTCAGAACCCCGTGATCGCAGCGCGAAGCGCGGAAGTGAAGCGCATCGAAGCGGAGCGTGAAGGCGAGCTGCGCATGCATGGCGCAGAGCTGCGCGAGGCGCTGATCCAATGGGAGCAGGCGGGTGAGCAACTCGAACAGTACGAGCGTGAGCTCGTGCCGCTCGCCCGTGAGCGATCGCGGGTCACGCTCGCTTCCTATCGCGCAGGGCAGGCGGATCTGCGGCTCGCACTCGATGCGTTCCAGGACGAGGTGAATGTGTTGATCGACCGCGCCGATCTTCAGAACGAGCGCGGCCAGGCGTGGGCGTTCCTGCGCTACCTCGAACCCCACCACCTGCAGCCTTGAAGGTATCCCTGTCATGAGCCGCACCAAGCCAATCGCTTTGCTTGCAGCAGCACTCGTCGCCGGCGCGGCCGGCGGATACTGGATTGCACGTCATCCAAGCCCGCAACTCGATTCCAGCGCGAAGAGCGCGGCCGGTGCTGCGGCCGGCGAGCGCAAGGTCCTTTACTGGCACGACCCCATGAAACCGAACGCCAGGTTCGACAAGCCTGGCAAGTCGCCTTTCATGGACATGCAGCTCGTGCCCGTCTACGCCGATGAGGCGCCGAGCGGCGGTGCCGTGCGCGTGGGCCCGAATGTGGCGCAGAGCCTTGGCATTCGTCTGGGCCGGGTCAGCAAGGAGACACTGCCTTCGCGCCTGACTGCCGTTGGCAGTGTCGCTTTCGACGAAAACTCGGTGGAAGTCGTGCAGGCACGTGTCGAGGGATACGTCGCGCGCCTGCATGTGAAGGCGCTCCTGAGTCGTGTGAAGCGCGGTGAGCCGGTGGTCGAAATCGTTTCTCCGGGGTGGCGCTCCGCACAGGAGGAATACATCGCGTTGCTGGATTCGCAGTCGGAGCGGGGCCAGTCGATCCGCGATGCGGCTCGTCAGCGGTTGCTGGTGCTCGGGGTTCCCGAGTCGGTGGTCCGGGACATCGAGGCACGGCGCCAGGTGCGGGCCACGACGACGCTCGTCGCCCCGCGCGACGGCGTGGTTACAGAGCTTTCCGTACGCCAGGGCTCCGCGTTCATGCCGGGGGCACCGCTGTTTCGCCTCAACGGATTGGACAGGGTTTGGGTGGTCGCGCACGTGCCGGAGGCGCAGGTGTCACTCGTTCCGTTGGGTTCACAGGTGACCGTACGCGCGACGGCGTGGCCCGCCGAATCGTTCAAGGGGCGCGCAGTGGCACTGTTGCCGGACGTCGATGCGCAGTCTCGAACGCTCCCGGTGCGCATCGAGGTTCAGAACGTCGGGCAGCGATTGGCGCCGGGCATGTTCGTCTCGCTCGAGTTCGCAGGCCCTCAGGGCGATCCGCAACTCGTGGTTCCGAGTGAAGCAGTCATCATGACCGGCGAGCGCGCAGTCGTGATCGTTGCGCGGGAGCAGGGTGGGTTCGATGTCGTCGACGTGAAGGCAGGCACTGAGGTGGGCGGGAAGACAGCGATCCTGTCGGGCCTGGAGGAAAGCCAGTCGATCGTCGTCTCCGGTCAGTTCCTGATCGACTCCGAGGCAAGTCTCCGGGCGACGGTCGCACGGCTCGGTGCGGACGGTGAAACGGAGCATGGTGCGCCTAAGGCTTCGGAGCCCAGGCCATGATTGCGCGGCTCATTCGCTGGTCGCTCGAGAATCGCTTTCTCGTGCTGCTCGCCACGCTCACCGCGAGTGCCTGGGGCACCTGGTCGGTGCTTCACACGCCACTCGACGCGCTTCCGGATCTGTCGGATGTGCAGGTGATCATTCGCACCACCTACCCTGGGCAGGCGCCGCGCATCGTCGAGAACCAGATTACCTATCCGCTGACGACCACCATGCTGTCGGTCCCGGGCGCCCGCACGGTTCGCGGTTATTCATTTTTCGGCGATTCGTTCGTGTACGTGCTGTTCGATGAGGGCACCGATCTCTACTGGGCGCGTTCGCGAGTGCTCGAATATCTGAATCAGGTGCAGAGCCGCCTGCCGCAGGGTGCGCAGGCTTCTCTCGGACCGGATGCAACCGGCGTCGGCTGGATCTACGAATATGCCCTCGTCGATCGCTCGGGTCACCTCGACATCTCGCAGCTGCGGGCGCTGCAGGACTGGTTTCTCAAATACGAATTGAAGTCCGTTCCGAATGTCGCGGAGGTCGCAACGCTCGGTGGCGCCGTTCGCCAGTACCAGGTGGTGCTCGATCCCGATCGGCTGCGCGCGCTCGGCATTACTCACCGCACCGTCGTCGAGGCGATTCGCGGCGCCAATCAGGAGGCCGGGGGATCGGTGCTGGAGCTTGCCGAAGCCGACTATGTGGTGCGGGCGACGGGTTACCTGCGCAATCTCGAAGATTTCCGAAAGATTCCGCTGCGGACCAGCGACGCCGGCGTTGCCGTGCGCCTGGGTGACGTCGCACATCTGCAAATCGGACCGGATCTGAGGCGAGGCATTGCGGATCTCGACGGGCAGGGCGAAGTCACCGGCGGCATCATCGTGATGCGGTCGGGAAAAAATGCGCTCGAGACCATCGCGGCAGTCAAACGCAAGCTCGCGCAATTGCAAGCGGGCCTGCCGCCCGGGGTCGAAATCGTCACGGCCTACGATCGCTCGGGCCTCATCAATCGCTCCGTGAAGAATCTGACGGGCAAGCTGGCCGAGGAATTTGTCGTCGTGGCGCTCGTCTGCCTGGTGTTCCTGTTTCACTTGCGCTCCGCGCTCGTCGCCATCGTGACGTTGCCGCTGGGCGTGGTGATGGCGTTCATCGTCATGCGCTACCAGGGTGTCAACGCCAACAT
>JBDTUL010000144.1:0-12026 GCA_040007735.1 Gammaproteobacteria bacterium
CGTCATCGTCACCGTCATCGGCCAGGACAAGGTCGGCATCATCGCGAACGTGTCCACGGTGCTGGCCGGCGCTGGCGCCAACATCATCGACATCTCGCAGACCACGCTGCGGGAGTTCTTCGCCATGATCATGATGGTGGAGCTCGAGCACGCTACGCAGCCGTTCGACGAGATCAAACGACGGCTGAACGCCAAGGGCGAAGAAATGGGGCTGCGCATCGATGCGCAGCATGAGGACGTCTTCAAGTACATGCACCGGATCTGAGCACCACCATGCCCATGCAATTCTCCGCGCAGGAGATCATCGAAACCATCCGCATGGTGCAGATGGATAACCTCGACATCCGCACCATCACCATGGGCATCAGCCTGAGGGATTGCGGCCATCCCGATATCAAGATCGCCGCGAAGAAAGCCTACGACAAGATCTGCCGCCAGGCGGGCGCGCTCGTGCGCGTGGGCCAGGAGATCGAGCACGAGTACGGCGTTCCTATCATCAACAAGCGCATTTCAGTCACGCCCATTGCGCTGGTCGCGGAAACTTCGGATAGCGACAACTATGTCGTTTTCGCGGAGGCGCTGGACCGCGCGGCGAAGGAAGTGGGCGTGAATTTCCTCGGCGGCTATTCCGCGCTCGTTCACAAAGGCATGACGCTGGGGGATCGCGCGCTGCTTGCGTCGATTCCGCAAGCCCTGAGCAGCACCGAGCGCGTGTGTGCGTCGGTGAATGTGGGCACGACGCGCGCCGGCATCAACATGGACGCTGTGGCGCAGATGGGGCGCATCGTGTGCGAGACCGCGCAACTGACCGCAGCCCAGGACGGGATCGGGTGTGCGAAACTCGTGGTGTTCTGCAACGCTGTGGAAGACAACCCGTTCATGGCCGGGGCGTTTCACGGCATTGGTGAGCCGGAATGCGTCATCAATGTGGGCGTGAGCGGTCCGGGCGTGGTGCTGGCGGCTCTCGAGCAGGAGCCCGACGCGGACTTCGGCAGGCTCGCCGACATCATCAAGCGCACGGCATTCAAAGTGACGCGCATGGGAGAGCTGGTCGGCCGCGCCGCTTCGGAGAAGCTGGGCGTGCCGTTTGGAATCGTGGATCTATCGTTGGCGCCCACGCCGGCCAAGGGCGACAGCGTCGCGCGCATTCTGGAAGTGATGGGGCTGGAGCGCGTCGGCACGCACGGCTCGACCGCCGCACTCGCCTTGCTGAACGACGCCGTCAAGAAAGGCGGCGCCATGGCCTCGAGCTACGTCGGCGGGTTGTCGGGCGCGTTCATTCCCGTGTCCGAAGACGCGGCGATGATCGAGGCGGCCGCGATGGGCGCCATCACGTTCGACAAGCTCGAAGCGATGACCTGCGTGTGCTCGGTGGGCCTGGACATGATTGCCGTTCCCGGCGACACCACTCCCGAAACCATTGCCGCCATCATTGCGGACGAAGCGGCGATCGGAATGATCAACCGCAAGACCACCGCCGTGCGCATCATTCCCGCGCCGGGGAAGAAGGTGGGCGACATGGTGGAGTTCGGTGGGCTGCTCGGGCGCGCGCCAGTGATGGCTTTACATACTCACTCCAGCAAGAAGTTTGTCGAGCGCGGCGGGCGCATTCCCGCGCCATTGCAGGCGTTGAACAACTAGGGTTGCAATTCCTTGAGCACCGCGGCGGCCTCGCCGCCTCGCTGACTCTGGCCGACAAGGCGCGCCCGCCGCGTCTCAGTGCTGCACTCTGCAGGGCGCGTTTCCGTTCAGTGAATCGGGTCGAGGAACGGTGTGTCGGGGTCGCTCACGTAGAAGATGACGAGGCGCAGAGGCGCCTTGGTGCTGCGGTTGAAACCGGTCATCTTCACATTTGGCGGCTCCACCATTCCTTCGCCGGCCTTGATGGTTTTCGGTGCGTGCCCTTCCAGCTCGAGTGTGAAGGCGCCCTCGAGAATGTAAACCGCCACCGGGAAACGATGCGTGTGGAACACCGTGCGATCACCTGGCTTGAAGCTCGCAGTCATGATGCGAATTTCCTGCGAATCGCTATTTGGCATGCCACGAACGAGTTCCTGCAAGATCAGTTGAGGCTTTGCGACGCCGGGCTCTTGAGCCCAGCACGCTGCGGTTACGAGCCCGAGCGCGAGACCGAATATCCATCCATTGAGTGATCGCATAGTGTTCCCGGCCGCCTTGGCTGTTTGATGTTGTGTAGAGCGTAACGTCCACGCGCCTTTCCGCCTAGCCCACCTCAGAATTCGTACGAAAGTGATGGCCTCGCGTCGCGAATAAACTCGTACGAATGAACGAGTTGCATCTCAAAAAAGTCAGCTACAATTTGTTCAGGCCAATCGGAGATCGGCTCGCCGGCACAGGGCGAAGCCGCAAGGTGCAGCGTGCGTCAAATCGGAATTGCCCAGGCACTTGTCATAGAAGAGGCTCCCGTGGAACAGCGTATTGCCCGGCTCGAATCGGACGTGGCTCATATCCGCACAGACGTCGCGGATATGAAGGTGGACATTCGGCAGTTGAATTCCAGGGTAGATGCGACCAATCAAGATATGCAGAAGGGGTTCGCAAGAATCGAGCAGGCGATCAGCGACATGCGGGTGAGCATGGAAAAGAATACGGGCGCGCTGCGCGCCAGCATAGAAAAAAACGCTGGCGAACTCCGTGCGAGCATTGCCGACGTGCGCGGGAGCATGGAAAGGACCGCTGGCGCCCTCCGCCTTACGATCCAAATGCAGACCATCTGGTGGCTCCTGGTCGCGGCTTCACTCGTGGCCACCGTCTTCGGCGTCATGGCAAAGGGGTTCCACTGGATCTGAGCGCTCGGCTCCGGCAGTGGCTCAGATCTCGTTCCTCTTCGCAAACCGCCCAATATGATCTGCTGCGCGGAAGGCGAGCGCCTGAATGGTCATGGTCGGCTGGCCGCGGCCTGAGGTGACGAAGCTCGAGCCATCGCACAGGAACAGGTTCCGCACATCGTGCGTGCGGTGATACTTGTCGACTACGGAACTGGCCGGGTCATTGCCCATGCGGCAGGTGCCAAGCAGGTGAACGCTGCCGCTGCGCTCTGAAATTTCCGTTTTCCACGTCTTCTGCGCACCGGCTGCCTGCAGAATCTCGGTTGCGCGGTCCTGAAGAAAACGCGCCATCGCGAGATCATCTGGATGGTCCTTGTAGGTGACGCGCATGCTGGGAATGCCCCACGCATCTTTCAGATCGGGCTCGACGCTCACGCTGTTCGCCTCGACCGGCAACGACGTGCAGTGCCCTGCCGCCAGCATCGATCGCGGGAACGATTCGAGCCGCGCTTTCAGGCCCGCGCCCCAGCGCGGCATATCGCCCCCCGAAGACAGCGCCCACCCGATGGGCTGCATGCCGATGCGCGCATCAATGCCGCCACCCCCATAGAATCCCCGCCGCGGGTCCGAATCGTAGAAATCGTGCACGATGCGGGTGACCTGCACGCTCTTGTACTCGTTCAGCTCATGCTCGAAGACTGCGTGCACGCCTCCGCCCTGGTTGAACATCAAATGTTTGCCGACCATGCCGCTGGAATTGGCCAACCCCTGCGGAAAGCGCGCGCTCGCTGAATTCAACAACAACCGCGGTGTCTCGGCGCCATTCGCGCTGAGCACGACCGCTCGCGCTTTTTGGAAGTGTTCGTTCTTCCTGCTGTCGAAGTAACGCACGCCGGTTGCCCGCCCGCGCGCGTCTGTCTCCACGCGGAACACGTAGCTTTCGGGACGAACCTCGCAGCGGCCCGTGGCTTCCGCCTCGGGGATCATCGTGTAGAGCGACGACGACTTCGCCATCACTTCGCAGCCGAACCCCATGCAGAACCCGCAGTTCACGCAGGCCGGCCGGCCGCGATAAGCCTGCGACACGATGGCCATCGGCGCCGGAAATGGATGCAACCCTAACTTGCGCGCGCCCTGCTCCAGCAACACCCCGGAGGACTTCACGGGCAACGGCGGCATCGGATAGGGCCTGGTGCGCGGCGGATCGAACGGACTTGCGCCCGCAAGCCCCGACACACCGACTTCCCACTCGACCTTGGTGTAATACGGCTCGAGCTCCTGATAGGTGATCGGCCAGTCCGCGAACCCTGTGCCAGCGATGCTGCCCACCACACTGCGCTCGTTGAAATCGATCTCGTGGAAGCGCCAGTAGTTGGCGGTGAAGTGCGCGCTGCTGCCACCCACGATGCGCGCATAGATGAGAGAGTTCGCACCTCGCGGCCGCACAGAGGCGGCTGACGGGTCACGCCGGAACGTCTGCGGGCTCAACTCGGGGTCGTTGGTAATGCCGTGCAGGAACATGTATTTCAACTCGTCGTGCTCGAAGTCCGACGGGTTGAGGCGCGGCCCCTGCTCCAGCACCAGCACGGTGAACCCGGATTGCGACAGCTCGCGCGCCATGACGCCGCCCGCGGCGCCGGAACCCACCACGGCGAAGTCCACCGTTTCGCCGGATTTGAATTTACGCAGGCTCATACCTTGCGCTCCACCGGGTACGGCACGAAGCCTTTGTACGCCGCATCGTAGTACCCGAATGGCGGCTCGAAGACGTGCTGGTCCTCGAACCCCATGAGTTTCCAGCCCAGGCCTGCGTAGTTGCCGCCGTATTTGCTCGATGACAACGTGCCCACGATGGTGAGGATGCGGACGTTCTCGAAGAACAGCGTGCGATCCACGGTGTTCAGGAAATCGAGCTGTTGCGCGGGGGAAGCGGCGGCGAACGAAGCGGCCGTGGGTTGCGCCTTGGCGAACGCATGCTGGAAGTTAGTGAGGCCCGTGCGAAATGCTTCAGCCCGATCGGCAAAGAATGTCGCCAGCGCGTGATCTATGAAGTACACCGCGTGCGCTTCGCGAGCTCCCGGTGTTGCGCCGCCGGGGAGGATCTGGGCGGTGATCGGCTCGACGTCTGCGGCGTCTTTGGCACTGAGAAACGTGAAGGTTGCGGGCGCAGATTTGGACGCCGACGCGCTGGCCATGTGGTTGGCGTGCTCGGCGGCCGCCGCGATGCCCACCCAGTTGGAAGCCAGCCACGCGCTGGTGAGCGCACCGCCGCTCGAGAGGAGAAAACTTCGCCGCGATTCCACTGGTTCGTCCATGCGCCACCTGTTCTGCGTTTGCGATCAAGCGTCTCTTGCGGGTGATCGTGTGCTCACGGCACAGGGCGCGTCAAGCCGACGAAAAGCTCTCCGGCACCAATGGTGCGTGAGACGTTTTCTTGCACGGAATCAGGACGTTTTCGCGTTTCGATTGTGCGAACCGCGGTGTTGGAATTCGAATGAGGGCTCTGTTCCGGCCCCGCTGACTCAGCCCCGGGCTTCGGTTCGTACGCGCTCGAGTTGTTCGGCGAGGCGCTTTTCAGACACGCGGAGTTGCGTTTTGATTTCCTGCGCGTGCAGGGAGACGCAGAACTCTTCGATCATCCATCGGAGCTGGTCGAGCTCGGGGTGGCTGCGGGTGTTGGTGAACTCGGCTCTGAGGTTCGCCACCGCGACGGCGAAAGGGGCCACGCGCGCAGCGAGTTCTGCATCGCGCGCGACGTTGTCGGTGAGGCGCTCGATGCGTCGGCGAATGGCTTTGAGGTAGCGCGGCAGACGTTCGAGCCAGGGGTGCGGGGTGGATTCGATGAAATTCGGCGGCAAGAGTGTGGCCAGTTGAGCGGCAATGTCCGCGACGGCGGCGCTGTATGCGGGCGTTCGGAGGCGGTCCAGTGCGAGGCGTACGGTGCGCCATTCCTTCAGAGTTTCCAGGATCGAGGCCGCAAGCCTGTCGGCGACTTCGCTCAGCTCTCCGCGCCGTGCTTCGAGCACGTTTACGAACGCAGATTCCGTGCGCGGCAGCGGGGCTTCGTCGGGCAGGAAGCACTCGCGCGCGGCTCGCCAGGCGATGGACTGGGGGAGCGGGCTGGCCAGCGGCAGGCCGGAGCTCAGGAGTATCAACTCGCGGTTGTCGGAGATTCGTTGAGTGATGAACTTGGTTTGGGATGGCAGGGTTAGCAGCGCAAGGCGCGTGAGGCCGGCGCGGGAGATGACTTCTGCTTCAGGGGCGCTGCGTACTTCGATGCGCGTGACGAATGTGAGGTGGTCTTCGATCGCGGGGTAGATGCGGAAGCGCAGGCGGTTTCGTTCTACGTCGATGTGTTCGGGGAGGTCGCCAAAGTCCCACTGGCGGTGCTCGTTGGGTGCGCGGGTTGCTGGCATTGCGTTGCTTGCGATTGCGCGCGAGCCAGGAGTGCCCGCATTGACGCCTGACTCAGCCCGCGGGCCGCCTTCCGGCGACGCATCCCCTGCGCCCCAGGCACTCGCACCCGAACTATCTACGTGCGCCATCGCACGGAGCCTGCGCTTGAGCGCCTGCAGGTCGCGGCCCTCTGCGATTATTTCATCGCGGGCGTCGAGCACCCGGATGTTCATGCGCAAGTAATCGGGCAGCACCAGTGCTTCGAGCGTGGCACGGTCTACCGGCTCTCCTGCGCGCGAGGAAACTTGCTGGCCGAACCATTGATACAAATCCGGCAAGTCCTCGTAGGAACTCAGCTCCACACTGGCGAGCATCGCTTTCGCCGCATCCGGCACGGGCACGAACTGCTTGCGAATCTGCTTCGGCAACGCCCTCAGCATCGCGGTGATCTTTTCCAGGCGCAGTCCGGGCACCAGCCACGCCAGTCGCCCGGCATCTAGCATGTCGATGAGCGGCTCGGGCACGATCACCGTGATGCCGTCGTCCGCTTCCGCGGGCTCGAATTTGTACAGCAGCGGCAAATGGTTTCCATGCACCGGAAGCTCGTCCGGGAACTGGTGCCCGCTCGCCTCGGGCGCCTCCCTCTGCATGAGGTCCGCTAACCGCATATATAAGAGTGCTGGATTATGTCGCACCGCCTTGATGCGCCAGCTTTCGAACGCCGCGAGCGTGCTCATCCGCTCCGGAATGCGGGAAATGTAGAAGTTAACGAGCCCCTGCTCATCCACCAGGATATCGCGGCGCCGAATCTTGGCTTCCAGCCGCTCGACCTCCGCAATCAATTTGCGATTGGCCGGCAGGAAATCGCCGTGCACCTCACCGTGCCCCGCGACCAGCGCTTCGCGAACGAAGATCTCACGCGCCCCGGCCGGCGCGATGGCGCCATAGTTCACCCGGCGCCGGGCGGCGAGCGTCAACCCATAGAGCGTTACCGTCTCGAACGCCGACACAAACCCCCGTTCCACCACCCATTGCGGCTCGGTGTAATGGCGCTTCAACAAATGCGATCCGGCGGACTCGATCCAGCCGGGGTCCACTGCCGCAACCATTCGCGCATAGAGACGTGCCGTCTCTATCAAACTCGCAGCCACGACCCACTTCGGCGGCCGCGAGGCGAGCGGCGTGCCGGGTGCAATGACAAAGCGCATGGCGCGCGGCCCGTCGTACTCGCGCCGCTCATCCAGGTTGCCGATGGAGCCGAGAAACCCAGTGAGAATAGCCTGATGTAATTCCGCGTAACCCGCCGCAACCTGATTCGGGCGCAGCTTCAACTCGCTGATGGACGCGGACAGCTGCGTATGCAAATCCTGCCACTCACGCATGCGCATGAACGACAGGAAGTTCTCGCGGCACCACTTGCGAAGCTGATTCCTGGAAAGCGCGGCGGACTGCTCGCCATACGTACGCCACAGATTCAGCACCGTGATGAAGTCCGAGCGCTTGTCCGCAAACGCTGCATGCTTCTCAGTGGCGTGCTGCTGGGCATCCTGCGGCCGCTCGCGCGGATCCTGGGCTTCCAGAAACGCCGCGATGATAAGCATTTCCGTCAGACACGCGTTACGGGAAGCGGCCAGCAACATGCGTCCGAGTCGCGGGTCCACGGGAAGCCCCGCAATCTGCGCGCCGAGGCTCGTGACGCGACGATCCTCGTCCATAGCCTTCAGTTCCTGAAGGAGCCGAACGCCATCGTTCACCATGCGGGTATCGGGCGCATCCAGAAACGGAAAATTCTCCGGCTCGCCGAGACCCAGCGTCGCCATGCGCAGGATCACGCTCGCAAGATTGGTGCGGAGAACCTCCGGTGGCGTGAACTCCTCGCGTAGCGCGTAGTTCTCTTCGGAATAAAGGCGGATGCAGATGCCTTGCGCCTCACGCCCGCAACGCCCTTTGCGCTGCTCGGCGCTGGCCTTCGAAATGCCTTCGATAGGTAGCCGCTGCACCTTGCCGCGTACGCTGTAGCGGCTGACGCGCGCGAGCCCCGAATCGATGACAAACCGAACGCCCGGCACGGTAAGGGAAGTCTCCGCAACGTTCGTCGCCAGCACGATGCGTCGCTCGACGTGCCTCTCGAAGATGCGCATCTGATCACGCGCGGACAGCCGCGAGTACAGCGCAAGCACCTGCGTGTTACGAAACTCCGCCGCCTCGAGCGCCTCCGCGGCTTCCCGAATCTGCTTTTCACCCGGCAGGAACACCAGCGTGTCGCCGTGGAGTCCGCGCACTTTGTCGAGCTCGCGCACGGCCTGCACGATGCCTTCCGGCAGCGAGAGCTCGGTAGCGTCTTCGTCTTCCGCGGCATCTTCGGCCACCAGCGGCCGATACCGCACTTCCACCGGGTAACTGCGGCCCGACACTTCGATGATCGGCGCGCCCCCGAAGAAGCTCGAGAACTTGCCGGGATCGATGGTCGCCGACGTCACGATCACCTTCAGGTCGGGCCGCTTCGGCAACAACTGCTTCAGCACGCCGAAGATCAGGTCGATGTTGAGGCTGCGCTCGTGCGCCTCGTCGATGATCAACGTGTCGTACTTGCGCAGCAGCCGGTCGCTTTCCAGCTCCTTGAGCAGGATGCCGTCTGTCATCAGCTTGACGAGTGTGTTCGGGCCCGTGTGGTCGTTGAAACGCACCTGGTAGCCCACCGCCGCGCCGACTGTAGTGCCCACCTCTTCCGCCAACCGGGTGGCGAGCGCGCGGGCGGCAAGCCGCCTCGGCTGCGTATGACCGATGAGCCCCGTCATGCCGCGCCCCGCTTCGAGACACAGCTTGGGCAATTGCGTGGTTTTGCCCGACCCGGTCGCTCCACAGACGATGATCACCTGATGGCGCGCGAGCGCTTCCAGGATCTCCGCCCGGTGCGCCGAGATGGGCAGGCCGGGGTCGTACTCGAGTCTGAGCTTGGAAACGGCCGCAGGATCGCGCGCGCGGCCGGAGGGTGTTGGCATGCCGGCATTTTAGCGTGCCGCGAGGGCTTCCATTATGATCCCGCCACTTCACGGGAGCCCCTGGACAATGACTACCCCTTTGCGTCGAATGCTGATCCTTGCCCTGCTCGCGGCTGCCGCGCTGGCCCAGCCGGTGTTCGCAGCCTCGGCCTGCCCCGGTGCCACCGCGCCTGCGGCCGGCAAGAAGCAGCTGAATATTCTGCTCATCGGCGCCAACGGCATGATCGGCTCGCGCGTGCTCAACGAAGCCACGTCGCGCGGCCACTGCGTCATCGGCGCGTCCCGCCATCCGGACAAGATTGCGAAGGGCCTGAACGTCCACGCGGTCGAGCTCAACGCCACGAACCAGGACGCCATCGCCAAGCTTGCGAAGGACGCGGACGTTATCGTCTCGGCCACCAGCCCTCGCGGCGGCGGCGACCCCGCGAAGGAAGCGAAGGCCGTCGGGGATGCGGCCATTGCAGCGGCCAAGGCCACCGGCAAGCGTCTCTTCGTAGTCGGTGGCGCAGGCAGTTTGCTGCTTCCGAACGGCAAGCTGCTGGCGGATTCGCTGCCCGTGGCTTATCGCGGCGAGGCGCTCGCCATGAAGGGCGTGCTGGACTCGCTGAAGGCGAGCGACATCGACTGGACCTTCTTCAGCCCCGCGTCGTCCATCGCGCCCGGCACGAAAACCGGCAAATACCGGCTCGGCACGGCCACGCTGCTCACCAACGAGAAAGGCGATAGCAAGATCAGCGCCGAGGATTACGCGGACGCTTTGGTCAACGAGCTGGAAAAGCCCGCCCACCGCCGCAGCCAGATGACCATCGCTTACTGAGCACCCATGTTTCACCTGCTGAAGGGCCTTCGCATCATCGATCTGACCACGGTGGTGCT
Organism: Gammaproteobacteria bacterium; assembly: GCA_040007735.1. Taxonomy (GTDB): domain Bacteria; phylum Pseudomonadota; class Gammaproteobacteria; order Steroidobacterales; family Steroidobacteraceae; genus JADGHX01. The sequence goes on from JBDTUL010000144.1 coordinate 10,064, forward strand.
CGGGCCCTACGCCACCCAGATCCTGGGTGACCTCGGTGCCGAGGTCATCAAGATCGAGCCTCTCGAGGGCGACGTATTCCGCGCGGCGCGGCCCGGCCGCTCGGCCGGGCTGGGCGCGCACTATCTCAACCTGAATCGCAACAAGGCCTCGCTCGCCATCGACCTGCGCAAGCCCGAAGGCCAGGCGGTGCTGATGCAGCTGGTGCGCACGGCGGACGTGCTCGTTCACAACATGCGGCCTGCGTCAGCCGCGAAGCTCGGTTTCTCGTATGAGCAGGCGCGCGCGTGCAACGACAAGCTGGTGTACTGCTTCGCGCCCGGCTTCGGCCAGAACGGGCCGCAGGCGGCCGCACCCGCGTATGACGATGTGATTCAGGCGATGTCCGGCGTGGCCGCGCTGAATGCGAACGCGGAGGGCGTGCCGCGATTCCTGCCCACCATCCTGTGCGACAAGATTGGCGGACTGCATCTGGCCATCGCCGTGCTCGGCGGCGTCGTACAGAAGCAGGCCACGGGCCACGGCTGCCAGATCGAAGCGCCCATGTTCGAAAGCATGGTGTCGTTCCTGATGGCGGAGCAGCTGTCGGGCGAAACATTCGTGCCGGCGCTCGGCGGCACGGGTTATGAGCGCCTGCTCTCGCCGAATCGAAGACCGTTCCGCACCGGCAACGGCTACCTCAGCATCCTGCCGTACACCACGGCGCACTGGACACGCTTCCTCGCTTTGGCAGGCCACACTGAGCTTGCCGACGCGGAATGGGTGAAGAACGCGGTAAGCCGCAGCCAGCGAATCAACGAGCTCTACAAGATCATCGCGGACGTCGCCCCTTCACGCTCGACGGAGGATTGGCTCCAGGCGCTTCGCGAGCGCGACATCCCGTGCGCACGAGTGAACGGAATCGCCGACCTGCTTCACGATGAGCATCTCACTGCGGTGGATTTCTTTCCTCGCGCGGAGCATCCCACGCAAGGCTCGATGCGCTCGGTGCGCTCACCGTTTCGCGTTCAGGGCGATGAACCCAGCCCTGACCACCCTGCCCCCGAGCTAGGCGAGAACTCCGCGGCAATACTTCAGGGCGCGGGGCTGGATGCAGAACGAATCGCCGCGCTGGTTGCGAGCGGCGTCATCCGCGGCTGATCGAACCCTCAGAGCGCAACGAGCCGCAGGCAGGCCTCGTCGTTTCGGGAGTGGAAATACAGGCCATCCGTGTCGCGCCCCTCGGCGATGATCACCGGCACGGCGCGTTCGAACTTCTGCTGGGCGATCGCCGTCGCCGCGACTTCATTGATGGCGTGCGCGTTGATGTACTCCGCCCAGCGCGGGTCGGCCTTGTCGATGCGCAGGCCCGCGTCCGTCGCCCGCCGCAGTAGCTGAGTGAAGTCGTAGTAGTCGAAGTCCGACATCCTGGCGCGCGCCATGAGCCCTCACGCAAACTGATAGTTGAAGTCGCCGTCCCGGACGGCGAGGGTCACGGTGCTCGTTTCGCTCGCGTGCGAAATCCTGGTGAGGAACTCGCGGCTGATCTGTGGGAGCACGGTGTTGGTCAGGATGGCATCGATCATTCGGCCACCGCTTTCCGGCTCGGTGCAGCGTGAGGCAATGAGCTTCACCACCTCGTCGTCGTACCGAAGCGCCACGTCGTGATTGCGCCGGATGCGCGCGACGATGCGATCCATTTGCAATCGAATGATCCGCCCCAGCATGCTGTCGCTCAGCGGGTAGTACGGAATCACCACGAGCCGGCCCAGCAGCGCGGCCGGAAACATCTTCAGCAGCGGTGTGCGCACGGCCCTGGCGATAACCTCTGCATCCGGCAACAGCTCCGGGTCCTTGCATAGATTCATGATCAGGTCGGTGCCCACGTTGGTGGTGAGCACGATCAGCGTGTTCTTGAAGTCGATCAGCCGGCCCTCGCCGTCTTCCATCCAGCCCTTGTCGAACACCTGGAAGAAAATCTCATGC
>JBDTUL010000145.1:0-11997 GCA_040007735.1 Gammaproteobacteria bacterium
GACGCCGAGCTACCAGCTCGATCGCGGCATCTTCGAGAATTTCCTGGCGCAGCACGCGCAGTCGCTCGGCATACGCTTCTTGGATGGCGCGACGATAGAGCGCTTCACGCTTGCGGAGGAGCGCGCGGCGTCAGACGCTGTGCCTGCTGTGCCTGCTGTGTCCGCAGCGGCGTTACATGCCGCACCAGGCCCGCAGTCTTTGCATCCCACCAAAGCCAACCATGAGGTCAACTACTCCCGCGACGGCACACAACACACCGTCACCAGCACATGGCTGCTCGACGCCTCGGGCCGCGCCGGGCTCATCAAGCGCAAGCTCGATCTCGCCGAAGCCAACGATCACGACGCCAACGCCATCTGGTTCCGCGTCAGCACTCGCATCGACATGAACGAGTGGTCTACCGATAAGGAATGGCTGGGCCGCTGCGACCCGCCGTACCGTTGGCTTTCCACCAATCATCTGTGTGGCGAAGGCTACTGGGCGTGGCTGATTCCGCTCGCCTCCGGTTCGCATTCGGTGGGCATCGTCGCGGACGCGAAGCTCCACCCGCTGAAGACCATGAACAGCTTCGAGCGCGCCATGGAGTGGTTTCACAAATACCAGCCTCGCCTCGCGCGTGAGCTGGAAGGCAAACGCCACCTGCTGCAGGATTTCGTAGCGTTGCGCCGATTCTCCTATGGCTGCAAGCGCGTGTTCTCCGGCTCGCGCTGGGCACTCACCGGCGAGGCCGGAGTGTTCCTCGACCCGTTCTACTCACCCGGCAGCGACTTCATCGCGATTGCCAACACCTACATCACCGAGCTCGTCGCCAAAGACCGCGCCGGCGAGCAGATAGCGCCGTACGCGCGCCTGTACGAGCAGTTTTATTTCTCGTTCTATCGAAGCACGCTCACGCTCTACACCGACCAGTACGCCATGTTCGGCGACGCCGAAGTGCTGCCGGTGAAGGTGATCTGGGACTACACGTATTACTGGGGCGTGCTATGCCAGCTCTTCTTCCAGCACCGGCTTACTGATCTCACCATGATGGCGCGCATGCGCGAAGAGCTGTCGCTGAGCATGGAGCTGAACGCAGCCATTCAGAAGTTCATGCGTGAATGGTCGATCGTGAGCGCGAAACGCAATGCGCCGCTGATGCTGGATCAGGCAAGCCTCGACTGGTTCGCCGAGCTCAACCGCGGGTTACGGGATGAGCTGGACGATGCGGGATTCAAAGCCCGGTTGCGTGCCACCACTTCGCAGCTGAAGGCGCTGGCGGCTGAGATTACTCTTACCGCATTGGCGGACCACCCGAACCTGGATGCAAGTGGAATACGCGCGCTGTTGGGGGAGAACCTCGCAGGTGTGACAGGTCCGACAGGTCTCGCCGGCGACATGCTGTTCCCAGCCGCCCGGCGATTGAGAGCTCCTGATACCACTGCGCCAGGAGCCCTCAATCGCCGGGCGGCTGAGAGTCCCACCGTTTGAGGCGGTGCCAGCAGCGGCTCAGTCAGAAGTCAGCGAGAAGGCGGCCAGCAATCAGCCGCAAGTCAGCCCGATCGTGCGATGACTGCCGCGCGTCCGCTGGCAAGCGCGCGCCCCTGATGATGAATCTCGAACGAGTATTGCCAGCTGCCGCTGCTTTCGAGCAGCCGCCGCGCGCTCACCTTTAGCTCACCTTCGAGCTGCTCGATGAAATCGACGAGCAGCTTCACGTCGCGCAGCGACACCAGCAATCCAGGTTGAGCCGCGCGGCCCTCGGCCTGCGCGAGAAGCCCACCATGCACCGCCATTGCCTGCGCGCCGTACTCACAGAGGTGAACGGCGCGGAGCCGCCCATCCAGCCGCAACGGATTCGTCACTGCGCTATGCGTGGCGGTGGCCAGAACGATGTGCTCCTTGTCCCACTCAATCACGCGATCCAGAAGACACATCGTCCCCTGATGGGGAATTAAAGCCGCAATCGCGTCACGCCCCAGCATGCTTACCCTGCGCGCTGTCGCTCGCGCTCGGCCGCGTCAGGAGCAACGCAAGCACGAAGTTGCTGACTACGCCTAGCGCAACGGTGACGCCAATCGCCCGCAACACGGGCAACGTCGAGCTCCCCAGAACAACGAACACCAGCAGCGTGGAAAGCGAACACACGATCACGGCGTGTAGGGTACGCCGCTGCTCCAGCGGATCGTTCTCTACCGCCTCGAAGAACAGCGCGTAGTCCACGCCGAGGCCCGCCGCCAGCACGAGCGCGATCAGGTGAAACAGATTCAGCGAGAGTCCGAGGCCATTCAGTATCGCGAGAATCAACAGTGTAGTAACGACCATCGGCGCGATGACGCGCGCCGCGCGCCTCACCGAGCGCAGGGCGACGAGCACCGTGATCGTCAACAGCGCCGCCGCGACCCCCAGGCTCCAGAGAATGTGATTGCGCTGTCGCGCGACGAGATCTTCGGAGGCCTGTTTCAGATCGAGCATCGTCACCGATCCGCCCGAGCTGCTCGCGAGCTTCTCCAGCGCGGCCGGGTTGCTCACGCCACTGAGGGTCACGAGTCCTGACCAGCGGTCACCCCGATGCAGCAGCAATGCTCCGACGCGCAGCTCGAGCGGCGTGCCAGCGATCGTCTCTACTGTGAGCGGCTGAATCGCCTTGGCTTTTGCGACATCCTCGACAAAGGGCTCGAACAGCCCGGATTTGAACGGTAGCCCCTGCAGGGCCTGCGTCATCGCGGCCTGAAGTTCCGGTCGCTCAGGCAGCGCGGCTTGCCGCTTTTCCTGAAGCGCAGCGCTCGGCAGATAGCGCGACACCGTGTCGTAGCTTTCAATGTCGTGGCTTCGCACGAGCGCATCGAGCTTGGGTCCGAGCGCTTCGGTTGCGGTGAGCACTTCATTCGCGCTTGCGCCATCCACCACGAGCAGCCGGCGAATGTCCGCGGCGCCCAGTTCCTTACGCAACTTCGCATCGATCTCGAGCAACGGTTTGGGGATGGGCGTGAGCTGCCCCAGATCGTTCTGCCACATTGGCGTTCTGCCGAACAGGAGAATCCCGAGGCACACGACGACGACTGCGGCTCCCAGCCACTTTGTTCGGGGCAATGACGCAATCGCAGCCCAGAGCCGTCCGAGCATTGCGCTCTCGCCATAGTCGCGCGATTTCACCGGCATGAGCTGCGGCAACAGGTACCGCGTGGTCAGGCCGGCAACGGCGAGACCTGCAATGGTGAAGCACGCCAGCTGCGCCAGCCCGACAACACCCGAGCGCAGAAACGCCAGATAAGCGATGCAAGTGCTGACCACGCCCGTTGCGAGGGTGGGCCAGACGCTGCGCGCCGTCTGCAGTGGCGTCTTGCCCGGATGCTGGTGACTGAACAGGTGGATGGGATAGTCCTGTGCTACCCCAATCAACGTAAAGCCGAATGCGAGCGTGATGCCGTGAATGGAGCCAAACATCGCGCTGACCGCGGCCAGCCCGACGACCCCGGCGCTCGCAATGGGCAGCGCGCCCAGCACCACGTAGCTCGGGCTCCGATAGGCGATGAGCAGAATCAGGACCAGACCTATGCTGTCGAGTGTGCCGAGCAACGTGGCTTCCGCTTGCGTTCGGCCTTTCATCAACACCGAAAACGCGCCCGGCCCGCTCACCGTCATGTGAATGGTGTGTTCGCCGCGTGTCTCTTCGAAATGTTTCTGCAGCGCTCCCGAGGCTTTCTCCTGTCCTTCCGGATCGAACGCTGCGGCTTTCGTTGCCACCACGAGAATGGCGCTGCGGCCCGCGCTGTCGAACCACACGTCATAGAGCTTCTGAGGCTGCATGGAGGGTTGCCATGCCTCCGCGAGCTTCAACACCTCGAGCGTAGGGTCGCGAGGGATCAGAGGTTCGAGCACGCTTGCGGCAGGAGAGGAGAGATCCTGTATTCGCTCGGCCAGCTGGTCGTGAAGATAAGCGGTATCGAGCTTCGTCTGATCCAGAGTGGAGGAGAGCAGATAGCGATAGGGCAGGAGATTCTCGGGAATCGCGTCGAGCGATGCCTCGCCGTTCGACACCAACCCAAACAAAGGGTCCTCGCGGAGCGCGGCCGCCAGGGCCTGCGAGCTTTCCGCCAGCGTTTCCGGTTGTCCCCCCTCGAGCGACACGAGCAGCAGCCGCGAAGCGGGGCTCTCGCCAACTTCTTCCAGCAGCAGTTTCTCGACGCGCGTCTGCGGGGACGGCATGAAGAGCCGCAAGTCTCCGCTGATGGTGAGGCGCTGCTGGATGTAAAACCCAAGCAACGCGATCGCGCCGATCCAACCGGCCAGCAGCGCTGCACGGCCTGCACGCGTCACGCCATCAACTCCCGGCGGAGTCGCAGAAGTGGTCGAGCCACTCGCGCGCGAGCGGCGTGGGGAGGGTGGCTTCCGTCGCCTTGCCTACGAGCATGACGCTCGACTGTATGTCCGGCTGCGTGACGACGATGCAACGCGGATCCCTTTCATGCCCTTGAATGACGATGTCGCGCACATATTTTCCGACGCTCGCGGACTTCGGCGTCATCGTGAGGTGCCAGTGATTCGCTTCGCCGCTCAACGCCAGCTTGAAATCCTGCTCGAGCGAGGCGCGGCCCCCACCCAGCACCGCTCCGAAGGCCCCCAGCATGCTGCGCAGCTCTGGCGCGCGTTTTAGAGAAAAGCGCCGCGCAGACTTGCCAACGCGTTCCACGGTAACCGTCTCGCCTTTGATCTCTGTGCGCTCGATGAAGGGCGCATTCACCGCGCGCACGAGCGCGCCGTCTTCGTGATACTCGAGCTGGCCTTTCACGATGAGCGGCTGGTCCAGCAACTTCGAGAAGCGCACTTCGACAAAGGGCGTCGTGGCCGGCGCCGGCTGCGCCAGCTTCGCAAGCAGGCTCTCCACATCAAGAGCGGCGAAGCAGATCGCCGGAGTCAGACACAGCAGCGCCAGGGGCAGCGCGCGCCGGGCCGTCTTGCCAGAAGTCATAGAAGTTGAACCAGTTGTAGGGCGCCAGGCGCGCATAGTGTGCCAGCCGGTCAGCGAAACGCTGAAGAATCTGTGCCAGGGCCTCGGGCCGGCGGTTGCGCTCGATCTGGATGCTGTCGGCGAACCAGTCGAAGTGCAGGTCGTAACGATTGCCCCCTCGATACAGGCCGAACGCCAGCATCACCGGCACTTTCAGCGCGGCAGCCAGCAGCCACGGTGAAGTGGGGAATGACGCCGCGTGATCTAAGAAGCTCGCGCTCTGAGTGGGATTGTTCGGCTGGCCGCGATCCGCCAACAACGCCACGATGGAATTTCGGTCGAGCGCTTCCTTGATCGCCAGAGCGACCGCCGGCCCCGCGTTGCGCGCATTGATGATGCTCGCGGCAAGCTTCGGGTTCAGCGCGTTCAGCACACTCGATATGCGCTCGCCCTGAACGGTGTCCAGCAAAATGCGCACCGGCACGTCGGGGCGCTCCAGGCTCAACACACGAAGCGCATCGAAGCTGCCGACGTGCGCGCCGATGAGCAACACGCCCTTGCCGCCCGCGAGTGCCCGGTCGAGGTCCTGCAGGCCGAAGCTGCGGATGTCGAAGCGCTTGAAGCGCTCGCTGAGCAGATACAGGCGGTCGAGAGTCGTGCATGCAAACGTATGAATGTGTCGAAGCACGTGCAGTGCTGAGACAGGGTGGCCGAGCACTCGTTCCAGATAGAACCGCGAGGCGCGCCGTTCAGGTCCGCGCCGCAAATAGAAGTATAGAGTGGTGGGATAGAGCCATAAGCGAGTGAATCGCCGCCCGAAGCTCAGGCCCATATCGCGGGCCAGCCTGAGCACGAAGGCGTTGCCGATCTCTTTGCGCTCGGTCCAGGTGGCGCTCATGGGTGCACGGCTGGCCCGAGCGTGAAAGTGCCCTGGGCGATGGTCTGTTCACCGCGCGTTACGCGGAACGCGAGCGCGCCGCCCTCCAGGTCCACAGTGACGTCGGCGATTTGTGAGGGGAGAAGCGGGGCGTGGAACTTCACCTGCCGCAGGCCCGTCACGTTCAAAGCGCGTTGCTTCCAATGCGCGGTGGTCTTCAGCACGTGATCCAGCACCACGACGCCCGGCACGACGGGTGAGCCCGGAAAATGCCCCCGCAGTGAGGGATGATCCGCGGGCACGATGAACGTGGACTGATGCTGTTCGCGCATCGGCTTCAGGACCGTATCGCCCTGTGACTCACCGCGGCTGCACGCTTCATGAAGTCGTACAGATTTCGATACGGCTGCTGCGGAAAGCGATAGCGCCGGTACGCGTATTCGGCCAGGAAGAAGCCACCCGCAATCCCATAGTCCAGGAAATTGGAGAAGAGTGACCAGGTTTCCACGCTCACCGTGAACGGAGGCCGGAGCCCAACGATTTCGAGAATGCCGTTGGGAACCGCCACCAGTGCGAGCGTGAGGCTTATCAGGGCAAGGCCGCTCAGCAACAGTGCCCAGGCCAGCGTCACACTGCGCGCATACCGTTCGATCTCTTCGCCGGGGCTTTCCGGCGCATGCAGCAGCCTGACCAGGCGAACGATCAGCGGCGTTTCCCCCACCGCGAGCGTGTGCCCGAATAGCCAGGCCACGAACAGAGTGATGAACACGGGTGCCACATAGAGCGGCAGCCATTCGGCGTCGGCGCGCCATAAAAAAACCAGCGCGGCCACGGCCACCGGCAAGGCGACCCACGCAACGACGTTTCTTTGCACGAGCCGTGGCAACAGCACCAGCGCCGCCAGCACGCCAAGCGTTGCAAGGGTGACGGGGCCGCTGCGCGTGGCGACGGCAATGTGCGCAATGAGCGGGTAGACGATACCCAACGCGATCATCAACAGCTTCAACCTGCCCCCTGGGTTTATCGGAAAAAAGTCGCCTGCGACACTTTTTTCGGACATCAGCTTCGTTTCCGGCGGCGAAAAGCGCGGCTTTTTGCCGCCTGCCTCCGCGCGTAGCTACGCCCGGGCCGGCGCGGAGTATCGCCTGTCGGGGCGCGGGATTCACTGCACGGCGGACAAGGCTGTGCGGTGGGCGGCAAATGGCTGGTGTTCAAGGGGTAGGGGCGACACGATACCCCCCATAGTTCGTTGAAAAAAATATGATTCCCGGCCGCCCGGCGATTGAGGGCTCTAAAGGGGGTGACAACAATGTCCACTGCGACACCGATCGCGACGTCTCCGCCTGCGTCCGCGGCAGCGAACGCGCCAGGCTTAACGGTTCCCGCCAGCCGCCTCGCCCAATTCTCCTGGGCCCTGTTCGACGGCGCCCGCAGCCCCTACAACGTTCTCGTCAATATCTTCGTCTTCTCCGCGTATTTCAGCACGGTGGTCATTCCCGACCCGGTGCGTGGCCAGACCTTGTGGAGCTTCGTCACCTCCACCGCGGCCATCGTCATCGCGCTCACAGCTCCGGTGCTAGGCGCCATTGCGGACGCTGGCGGTCGACGCAAGCCCTGGCTCGTTGCGACCATTGTCATTGGCGTGCCGAGCATGCTGACGCTGTGGTTCGCCACGCCCGGAATGCCCGGCGGGCTCGGCATGATCATGCTCGCGCTCATCGGCGGCTCGATGTTCTACGAGTACTCGGCCATCTTCTGTAACGCGATGCTGCCGAATGTCGTGCGGCCGGAGCGCATCGGTTTCTTAAGCGGCGCGGGGCTCGCGCTGGCGAATGTCTCGGGCGTCATCCTGTTCGTGTTCTTTCTGTTTGCGTGGAGCTGGAACCCGCATCCGTGGTTCGGGCTGGACCTGGCGCAACACGAGCCGGAGCGCGCCGTTGGCATTCTCTCGGCGATCTGGATCGTTGTGTTCGGGTTGCCGTTGTTCCTGTTCACGCCCGACTCGCCGAGCACCTCGCGAAGCATTCCGGAGGCTGTAACACACGGCTTTCGCAGCATCATCGAGACCGTTACGAAGATCGGCCGGTACCGGAACGCGGCCACATTCCTGGTGGCGAGAGTGTTCTTCTTCGAAGGCTTCATCGTCCTGATGCTGTTCACCGGCGTCTTTGCGGCCGGCATCCTGAAATGGACCGCGACGATGCTGATCATCGAAGGCCTCATCAACAGCGTGGTGGCGGCGCTTGCCGCGATGTTTGCCGGCTGGCTGGATACTCGAATCGGGTCGAAGCCCAGCACTATCGTGTTCGTCGTGGGGTGCCTGGCCGGGAATGCCATCCTGTGCTCAGTGACGCAGAACATGGTGTTCTTCATTCCCATCGACAGTGCCGCCACGGCGACCGGCGGGCTGTTCCCCACGCTGCCGGACAAGGTGTTCCTGGTCACCCAGTGCTCGATCGCCTTCTTCGTCACCGGCGGCATGGTGACCGGCCGGGCGTTGATGGCGAAGCTGGCGCCACCGTCGATGCTCAACGAGTTTTTTGGGCTGTTCGCCATGTCCGGCACCGCTACCTCGTTCGTTGGGCCCGCCTGCATCGGCATTTTGACGGCGGTTTTCCAGAACCAGCGCGCCGGAGTGGCGGTGGGGCTGTTTTTCCTGGCTGTCGGGTTGTTCGTGATGTTCAAAGTGAGAGAAGAGCCGACAGTTCTGGCGTAAGCCGGCGGCCGGGGCGACTCGGCGCCCGGCGCTCCCAGCGTGGGACGGCCGCTGAAACGGCAGCGTCCGCAAACGGGTCGATCACGCTCTATAGCCGGCGCTCCGCAGCCGCGACAGTCACCGCCCTTCTTGCCCGGCATGCGCCCAGTTCTCCAGGGGCACCCGTCCGGCAGGTGATCCGCAAAGGAGCGCTGTTCGAAGAAGTGCCCTTTTCCAGCGCAACCCCCTGTTCCTCCCCCAACGTCCGCATTGACCGATCTCCCCGCCTAGGTATGATCGGACGCATATAAGTGGTGTAGATCGGCGCATAACGCCCGCGAACCGGCCTCGTGTCTCGCTCGCGTTGGAGCGCCCTCCCGCAGGCCGCAATGGCGGCACGGGTCTTCCCCTGACCGATTCTTCATAACGCGATTGAAGTGGCTGCCGGCTTTGAAAACCGGCGGCATGAGCGAAGTACGCCCCCGCGATAGCCAATTCGGGCAAGAGTGGCGGGGAGCAACCGGGGCACGATGATGAGTAACGCCGACAACACAGGGCTCTTCAAAGAGTCATACGAAAGGGATAGCTGCGGGTTTGGCCTGATCGCCAATCTCGACGACCAGCCGAGCCGCTGGCTGGTCGACACCGCGCTGACCTCACTCAACCGCCTCACCCACCGCGGCGCCGTCGCCACGGATGGCAAAACGGGCGATGGCTGCGGCCTGCTGTTGAAACGTCCGGACAAATTCCTGCGGGCGCTTGCGAAGGAAGCCGGCATCGAGCTGGCGGACCGTTTCGCATCCGGCATCGTGTTCATGAGCCGCGACGTGGTTCGCCAGGCCGCGGCCCGTGCGGAGCTGGCGGCGCAGCTGGAAGGCGAAGAGCTGGAGCTCGCCGGCTGGCGTGTGGTGCCGACCGACCCTTCCGCCTGTGGCGATGAAGCGCTGAAGACCCTGCCGCACATCGAGCAGCTCTACGTGAACTGCCGCGTGCCGAACCTCGACGAGGCCTCCTTCAACCGCAAACTGTTCCTGGTCCGTCGCCGCGCCGAAAAAGCGCTGGAGACGAGCGACCCGGTGTTCTACATGCCGAGCCTGTCGGCCACCACGCTGGTGTTCAAGGGCATGGTCATGCCCAACCAGCTGACCGAATTTTTCCCGGACCTGAAAGACCCGCGCCTCGAGTCGTCCGTGGTGGTGTTCCACCAGCGCTTCTCTACGAACACGATGCCGCAGTGGCGGCTGGCCCACCCGTTCCGGTATCTCGCGCACAACGGCGAAATCAACACCGTGCAGGGCAATCGCAACTGGGCGGTGGCTCGCGGCCCCGTGTTCCGCTCGCCGCTGTTGCCGGACATGTCCGACATTCAGCCGCTTGTCGCGCTCACCGGCTCGGACTCGCAGAGCCTCGACAACATGCTCGAGGTGTTGTTGATGGGCGGGCTCGACCCGCTGCATGCCATGCGCCTGCTCATTCCGCCGGCCTGGCACGGCATCGATGCAATCGATCCGGATCTGCGCGCGTTCTACGAGTACTACACCACTCACATGGAGCCGTGGGACGGCCCCGCCGGCATAGTGCTCACCGATGGCCGATATGCCGTGTGTACGCTGGATCGCAACGGCCTGCGCCCGGCGCGTTTCGTCATCACCAAGAATCGAGTGCTGACCATCGCCTCCGAAGTCGGCGTGTGGGACTACAAGCCGCAGGACGTCGTGCGCAAAGGCAAGCTCGGGCCGGGCGACATGATCGCGCTCGACATGCAGACCGGCACGCTGCTCGAAACCAAAGACATCGACAATCTTTTGAAGTCGCGTCACCCGTACAAGGCTTGGCTGCGCAAGGGCGTGCGCTACCTGGAAACGGACCTCGTCGACCCGCGCCTCGCCGCGGAGCCGATGGATCGCGAGACGCTCACGCTCTATCAAAAGATGTTCAACGTCACCTCGGAAGAGCGTGACGAGATCATCCGCGTGCTCGCGGAAGACGAAAGTGAGGCGGTTGGCTCCATGGGGGATGACACGCCCATGCCCGTGCTCTCACATAAAGTGAGGCCGCTGTTCGACTACTTCCGCCAGCAGTTCGCGCAGGTGACGAACCCGCCCATCGACCCGCTGCGCGAATCCATCGTGATGTCGCTGCAAACGCAGATCGGTGCTGAAGCAAATATCTTCGTGCCTGGGCCGGAGCACGGCCGCCACGTGGCGCTCGGCTCGCCGATTCTCTCGCAAAGAAAATTGCGGCAGATTCTCGGGCTCACCGAATTCGGTATTACGCACGAGTTCATCGACCTTCAGTACAACCCGACGGCGGAAAACCTGAAGACGGCCATCACTCGCATGTGCGAGCAGGCCGAACAGGCTGTGCGCGATGGCAAGCTCGTGCTGCTGCTTTCCGACCGCTATCTCGAGCAGGGGAAGATTCCGGCGCATGCGTTGTTAGTGACGGGTGCGGTTCATCAGCATCTGGTGCGCACGGGTCTGCGCTGTAAGTGCAATCTGCTCATCGAGACCGGCACTGCGCGCGATCCGCACCACTTCGCCTGCCTCATCGGCTATGGCGCCACCGCCGTGTATCCCTACATGGCGTACCAGGTGTTGTTCGAGATGATGCGCAAGGGCCGCGTGAAGCTGGACTTCGCCACGCGCGTCGAGCTCGGCCGCAGCTACCGCGCGGGCATCCGCAAGGGGCTGTTCAAGATCATGTCGAAGATGGGCATTTCCACCATCGGCAGCTATCGCAGCTCGCAGCTGTTCGAGATCGTGGGCCTGCACGATGACATCGTGAACATGTGCTTCACCGGCACCGAGAGCCGCATTCAAGGCGCGGATTTCGAGGACATGGAGGCGGATGTGAAGCATCTCGCCGCTCGCGCGTGGAATGCGCGCGAACCCATCGAGCAGGGCGGCCTGCTGAAGTACATGCACGACGGCGAGTACCACATGTACAACCCGGACGTCATCGCGCTTCTGCAAACCGCGGTGGTCACGGGGCAGTACGAGCACTACAAGCTGTTTGCCAACGCGGTGAACGAGCGGCCGGTGTCGACGTTCCGCGATCTATTGAAACTAAAGGTGGCGGCGCAGCCTGTCGCCGTCGACGAAGTCGAATCGATCGAGAAGATTCTCAAGCGGTTCGACAGCGCGGGAATGTCGCTGGGCGCTTTGTCGCCCGAGGCGCATGAGGCGCTGGCTATTGCGATGAACCGTCTCGGTGCCCGTTCCAACTCCGGCGAGGGCGGCGAGGATCCGGTGCGTTATGGCACGGAGAAGAACTCCAAGATCAAGCAGGTGGCCTCAGGGCGGTTCGGTGTTACGCCGGAATACCTGATCAACGCCGAAGTGCTGCAGATCAAGGTGGCGCAGGGCGCGAAGCCTGGTGAGGGCGGGCAGCTCCCCGGCCATAAAGTGAACGAGATGATCGCCCGGCTGCGCTTCGCGCGGCCGGGCGTCGGCCTGATCTCGCCGCCGCCGCATCACGATATCTATTCGATCGAG
>JBDTUL010000146.1:0-11953 GCA_040007735.1 Gammaproteobacteria bacterium
CGATTCCCCACCTGTCTGAGACCAAAGTCGTACACCGCGCCGCGCTGAGCCGACCCCCGGGTCGACCACGGCAATGTGCACGCTGCCCGGCGGAAAGTAGGCGAACGATCGCGCCAGCCAGAAACCGGCCTCGGCCGGCCAGTGCACGACGATCTCGTGGGTGAGGTCGATGATTCGCGCGTCCGGGAAGCGCGTGAGGATGACGCCCTTCATGACGCCGACGAACGGCCCCTGGTGACCGAAGTCCGTCGTAATGGTGATCACACCTGAAGGTTTCACATTGCCACTTCCTGAGTTCATTGGAAAAAAATCGCCTGCGGCGCTTTTTCGGACACCAGCTTCGTTGCCGGCGGCAAAAAGCGCGGTTTTTGCCGCCTGCCTCTGCGCGTAGCTACGCCCAGGCCGGCAGCACAAGACCCACCGGCCATCAGGCCGCTGCGTCGTTCCGCATTGTAGGCCCGCGCCTTACACTTGTTTACCTCGGCCAAGGATTCCCTGATGACGGCGGTGCTGGCAGCGTGCTTCCTGCTGAGCGGATTCGCGGCGCTCATCTATCAAACCGCCTGGACCCGCCAGTTCGCACTGGTGTTCGGCACTTCCGAGCTCGCGGTCGCGACAGTGCTCGCCGCCTACATGGGTGGCCTTGCCTTGGGCTCCTGGGTGGCGGATCGCTGGCTACTCCGCATCAGGCGACCCGTGCTCGTGTATGCGGGCCTCGAGTTGGGCATTGGTGCCAGCGCCCTGTTGCTGGTGCCCGCGCTGCTCCTGGCCAGCGACTGGGCCTTGCGCTCGATGCTGGGCGGGCAGGCAGCCCCTCCAGACAGTACCCACACCGCCACGTCTCTCTTTTATCTGGTCAGCGCCTTTGCCGTGCTGGCGGTGCCAACGGTGTTGATGGGCGCAACCTTGCCCCTCCTCGCTCGTCAGGCGGTGCGCACCGACAGCCAGATCGGAAGCCGCATCGGCTTTCTCTATGCAATGAACACACTGGGCGCGGTCGGCGGGGCGCTCGTCACGGCGTTCTGGCTGCTGCCGATGTTCGGCCTCACCGGCACCGTGCGTGTCGGCGCGGGTGTCAACGTGCTCGTGTTCCTGTTCGCGTTCATGCTCGCGCAACTCACTCAGGCTTCAGGGGCGGACATTCTTCCGCGCGCCCCGCGACGTTCCCCCCTGGCGTTCGGCGTGCCGCGTGTGCCAGCGCCGCAGTGGATTCTGCCGCTGATGCTGCTCTGCGGAGCCGTCGCGTTCTTTCACGAAGTGCTGTGGACGCGAATTCTCAGTCACGTCATCGGCGGCAGCATTCACGCATTCGGCGTCATGGTTGCCAGTTTTCTGGCCGGTATCGCATTAGGCGGCGGAGCTGGCGCGCTGCTCGCGCGCACTCGCGAACGCGCTATCCCCGCCTTCGTCGTCAGCCAGCTGGGTTGTGCCGTGTCGGCTGTCGCGGCATTCACCGTCATCGGCCGCGTGATGCCACCGCCCCATCAACTCGCTGCGGCAGCCGCGTTCGGCGCGATGATTCTGTTGCCGCTCACGTTCTTTATCGGCACCACCTTCCCGCTTGCCGTGCGAATTCTGGCGGATCGTGCGGAAGACGCGGCCAGCGCCAGTGCGCGCGTCTACGCGTGGAATACGGTCGGCGCCATCGTGGGCTCGTTATCCGCCGGCTTCGTGTTGATTCCCTGGCTGCGGTTCGAAGGCGCCATTCAAGTGGCCGCCGGGGCGAGTTGCGCGCTGGCCGTGGCGGCCGTGTGGATGCTGAATCGCCCGGCTCGCAGCTTCGGCATCGCCGTTACCCTCCTTGCGGTGGTTGCCTCTGTAGCGTTTCGCCCGGCCGTGCCCGATCTGCTGTTGCGAACGTCTCCCCTCAACATCGGGAATCACGGGCGCATTCTTTATTACAGCGTCGGGCGGAGCGCGAGCGTCGTCATGCTCGAGCAGGATGGCGGCCTCGTCCTGCGCACCAACGGCCTGCCTGAAGCCATGATGGACATGCCAGGAACCCCGCCGCGTTTCAGCGGTGAGTTCTGGCTGTCACCGCTCGCGGTGATCGCGCGCCCCAACACCGAAAGCATGCTCATTGTCGGTTACGGCGGTGGTGTTGCGGTCGAGGGCGTGCCGCCCAGCGTGCGCAGCGTAGATGTCATAGAGATCGAGCCGCTGGTCATCGAAGCGAACCGCGCCACCAGTTCACTGCGCAAGCGCGACCCGCTCGGCGACCCGCGCATAAACATCATCGCGAACGATGCGCGCGGCGCGCTGAACCTGACGAACCGTAAGTACGATGCAATCGTCTCGCAACCCTCTCACCCCTGGACCGCCGGCGCCTCTCATCTCTACACGCTGGAGTTCATGCGCCAGGCGCGCGCCCATCTCAATGAAGGGGGCGTGCTGGTTCAGTGGATGAATGTCATGTTCGTGGACGAAGCGCTGCTTCGCTCCCTCACCGCCACGTTGCTTGCGGCTTTCGACAACGTGCGTCTCTATCGCCCGGACCCAAACACGCTGGTCTTTCTGGCTTCCGCGGCTCCGCTGCCACTGGAAGTCGGGGTGGCCCGAACCGGAATCCCGATCACCTACTCACCGGGTCACTACGGGCGCGTCGGCATCAACATAGTGGAAGATTTGTTCGCGTCGCTGTCTGTGGATGAAGAAGGCGCACGGGCGCTTGCGGCCGGTGCTCCGCTCATCACGGATGATGACAACCGCATGGCCACCTCCAGCGTGTATGACCTCGGCAGCGGCCTCACCCCTGACAGCATCGGCCGCGTGCTCGCGGGCTACGATCCGCTCCAGCGCGCCGATAGCTGGGTGTTCCGCGATTTCCGCAACCGCATTTCGTTTGATTACATCGCGCGTCGGCAAGCAACGTTCGTGGGCGTCGACCCGAGCATCGCCGATCGCCTCGATGCCATCGCGAAGATCCTCGCCTCCACCGAATCGGGAAGCGCCGTGCAAGTGACTGCGCTGGCCGCGCACGGAGACCCGGACGCCTCGCGCCAACTTGCACGCGAAGCGCTTCAGCTCTATCCGGACAGCCAGGGATTACGATATGCCTATCTGAGACCCTGGCTCGGAACACTCTCGCGCGATCGGGCTACGCCGGAGATCACCGCCGCCGCGCAGTTGCTCACCGGCCCGGCCGCCGCGCTGATCCGCGCGGGGCGCTTTTCAGGCCACGAGGATTGGAACGCGGTGGCGGAGCTCGACCCGGTTCTCGCGGGCGCGCGCTGGACCGACCCCTGGAAGATCGACGCGGTGCTGGCCCGAGCCGACTGGCGCGGCCGCGTCACCGCTGGTGCTATGCGTCAACGTGTCGCTGACGAGTGCATCGGCATCGTCGACGAAGCCATCGTCGTTCAACCCACGGTGGCTTTGTTCGGTTTGCGCGCGCGCTGCGCGCACGCCGCAGGACGAACCGATGTGATGGTGGAATCGCTCTGGTATTTCGGCCACGGAACGTACAACAACAGCGTGCACCTCACTCCGGAGAAACGTGCAGCGGCGAAGCGAGATCTGGAATCCGTGGTCGATTTGCTGAAGCGCACTGAGCAGGAAATGGCCCAGCGGCTGGCCCAGGACAAGGGCAAGCGCGCAGAGAACAGCATTGAACCTGAACGTGTTGCGGAAGTGATCCAGAAGCTCGGCGACGACATCCAGGAGCTGGGTCAACTGTGACGCGTGCACGGGCGGTAGCTATCCCCAGTGCTGCAAGTCACACTCCGCCACCGGCATAATCCGGCCGGTTCGCGACCCTGCATCCGCATCACCTAACAGGACGTATTAGAGGCATATGGCGCCCAAGGCCCCCATTTCAGCAGCAGGACAATCCGCCGGAACCGCAATCGAGTCCGACGCGGACGATGCGGAGCTCACCCGGCTGATCGCGGCGTGT
Source organism: Gammaproteobacteria bacterium (assembly GCA_040007735.1). GTDB lineage: Bacteria > Pseudomonadota > Gammaproteobacteria > Steroidobacterales > Steroidobacteraceae > JADGHX01. Next base: position 3,896 of record JBDTUL010000146.1, read on the forward strand.
GCCGCGCGCAACGCGCAGGCGCTCCGTCAGTTGTACGACCGCACGGCGCCGCAACTGCTTGCCTGCATGGTGCGCATCCTCAAGCGCAGGGCCCTTGCGGAAGAAGCATTGCAGGATGTTTTCGTGAGCATCTGGCAGCGCGCTGCGCAGTTTGAAAGTCGGCGCGGCCGGCCGCGCGCGTGGCTCATGTCCATCGCGCGCAATCGCGCCATCGACGTGCTGCGCGCCGAGCGCGCAGATCTGTACAGAGAAGCGGAGATCGACCAGTTGCCGCAGCTCGTTACCGAAGGCGGTAGCGACTGGTCCGGTGCCGGCCGCTCGGCCGCCGCACTCGCTCGTTGCTTCGATCTGCTGACGGTGGATCAGCGCCGCGGCATTGAACTCGCTTTTGTAGAAGGCGCCTCGCACGCCGATATTGCGCGTGTCACCAGTCAACCCCTTGGCACCGTCAAGAGTTGGATCCGGCGCGGCCTCGCCTCGCTCCGGCAGTGTCTAGAACGATGAAACACGACGACCCCAAACTGATCGATTCACTCGCGGCGGAGTACGTGCTCGGCACCCTCGGCGGCCGTGCCCGCCGCCGATTCGACCGCTGGCGTGCGCAGGAATGGCACGTCGAGCGGCGTGTGCAGGCCTGGGAGGAACGCCTCTCCGGACTTGCGTTGAGGTTGACCCCTATGCGCCCGTCGCCCCAGGTCTGGTCCGAGATCGAGAAGCGCATCGGCGCCGCAGGTGCGGCCGGGGGTGCCGGCCAAACCCGCCGACCGCAGTCCGCATGGAGCAACAACTTGCGCGCGCTCGCCGCCGGCATCGTGGTCTTCGTCGTAGCCGTGGGGGCGTATACCGCCTGGCGCATGGCGGAAGCTCCACAGTTCCAGCAGCTCGCGACCATCAACAACCCGAAGGCGGTCCAGCCGGCCTGGCAGATCGAAGCCGACGTGGACATGCGTCATCTGCGCGCCGTCGCGCTCGGTGGCGCCGCGCCTCAGGCAGGCAAGTCGTTCGAGTTGTGGGCCCTGCCGGATAACGGCGGCGCTCCCGTCTCACTCGGCCTGATGCCGGAATCCGGAAAACTCGAGCGCACGCTGACCGAAACCCAGCGGCTGGCGCTGCAGGGCGCATCGAAAGTGGCGGTCAGTCTGGAGCCGCAAGGCGGCTCGGCCACGGGCGCGCCGACCGGACCTGTGCTCTTCGTCGCAGATCGAATCAAACAGGCATAGATCAAGCGCGACAACGCAGGCGGCAAAAACGACGCTTTTTGCCGCCGGAAACGAAGCTGCGTCCGAAAAAAGCGCCGCAGGCGACTTTTTTCCAATAGACGCGGGAACGGAGTTTGCTCCCGCGCGGGTCATGAAATGGAACGCCGACGGGTCTGGGTCGGGGCTGACGCGCGATACGTTTGCCCTCGTGCTGGCTGGTGGCAACGGCACTCGCCTGGGAGAGCTGACGCGGTGGCAATGTAAGCCCGCCATCGCCTTCGGCGGCCACTTCCGCAATATCGATTTCACACTGTCGAACTGCGTGAACTCCGGCGTGCGTCGCATAGCTGTACTCACCCAGTACAAGGCGCATTCCCTCATCTCACACGTCACCGGCGGCTGGAGCTTCCTGCCCCGCGCACTCGGAGAGTTCGTCGACGTGTGGCCTGCGCAGCAGCGCATTCATCAGGGCTGGTATGCCGGTACGGCCGATGCCGTGTTCCAGAACCTCGATCTCGTACTCGCCCAGGGCAGTCGTTACACGCTGGTGCTGGCCGGAGATCACATTTACAAGATGGACTACCAGAGGCTGCTGCAACAGCACGTCGCCAGCGGCGCGGGCGTTACCATTGGATGCGTTCCGGTGCCCATCGAGAGCGCCAGCTCCTTCGGTGTGCTCGGCGTGGATGAGCAGCGCAGCGTGCAGAGCTTCATCGAAAAGCCGACCGTGGCTTCGCTGGCGGCGCCGCCAGCGTCCACGGTGCTGGCTTCGATGGGTATCTATGTCTTCACCACGGATTATCTCGTCGAACTACTGAACCACGACGCATCGCTGACAGGCTCGGCTCACGATTTCGGCCGCGACATTCTTCCGCTCGCAGTGCGTGAGGGTCGCGTCACCGCGCACTTGTTCCTGGACCCGAACGGGCGGCCCGGCTACTGGCGTGACGTGGGTACCCTGGAATCGTATTGGCAGGCGCACATGGAGTTGCTTACCGCCGAGCCGCAACTGGACCTTTACGATCCCGCGTGGCCCATCCGCACGCTTGCGGAGGTGCTGCCACCGGCCAAGGTGGCGGAGGACTCCGGTCGTCGGGGCACCGTTTCGAATTCGATGCTGGCGGCTGGCACCGTGGTCGGGTGCGCCTCTGTCACGCGCAGTGTGCTGTCGACGAACGTTCGGGTAGGCGACGGCGCGGTCCTGGATGAGGCAGTGGTGCTTCCCAACGCTCGAATCGGCGCTAATTGCCGATTGCGGCGAGTCATTGTCGACGGCGGCACGGTTGTGCCGGATGGCACCGTGATCGGTTGGCCAACAACCGGTGCCAGTGATCGCATGACGTCGCCTCAGCGTATTGCGCTCGTGACGAGTGATGCGACTCTGCCCAAGGATTTCCGCTCGGTCGCTTGACTGCGGACGGAGTGCGGGGCACCGTCCCTCGCGCCCATGACGAGCAATACACCTCCTCCGCCCGATGAAACGTGGGCTCTGCTCCAACGGCTGACTCACGTTTCGCGCCTCGCCACCATGGGCGAAATGGCTGCGGGCATCGCCCATGAGCTGAACCAGCCCCTGACCGCGATTGCGAGCTACGCCCAGGCGTGCGATTGGCTCCTGGCCCGCGGCAGCACCGACACCGCGGAAATTCGTGACGCGCTTCAACAGATCACTGCCCAAGGCCTGCGTGCAGGCGAGATCATTCGCCGCCTGCGCAGCCTGGTGCGCGCGCCGGATACAGCTCGAGTGCTCACCAGCTGCAACGAGCTCATCGAAGAACTGAAAGGCCTGGCCCTCACCGATGCGCGCGTGCACAACGTGCGGCTCGGCCTGGAACTTGCACCAATTCTGGGACAGGTCGTGGTCAACCGCGTGGAAATCCAGCAGGTTGTACTCAATCTTGTACGCAATGCGGTGGAAGCGCTGGAGACCGTGCCGCCGGAAAGGCGTGATATCACACTGCGAACGTCTGAAGGACCGGAGGGTTCAGTGGAAATCAGTGTCATCGACAGCGGGCCCGGCGTGGATCCGAACATAGTCGACCGGCTGTTCGCGCCCTTTGTGACAACGAAGCCTGCGGGTGCAGGGTTGGGACTTGCGATCGGCCGCTCTATTGTGGAAGCACACAAGGGCACGTTACGCTACCGGGCAGAAGGCACGGGTGGCGCGTGTTTCTTGCTCCGGTTGCCTCACGCACAAGGTGGCGCGTGATGAAAGATTCCCCAGCTCTCGTAATCGTGGTGGATGACGACGAAGCGGTTCGCGGTTCGACGCGTCTGCTGTTGAAGTCCGTAGGACTACCCGCGGTTACGTATTCATCGGCGCAGGAATTCCTCGAGAATCGCGACCCGCAGCAACCCGGTTGCGTCGTGCTGGATGTGCGGATGCCCGGCATGAGCGGGCTCGAGCTGCAGCAGTTGCTCAACCTGCGCGGCGACATCATTCCGGTCATCTTCATCACCGGCCACGGCGACATTCCGATGGCGGTCGAGGCCATGCAGAACGGGGCGTTCGACTTCCTGCAGAAACCGTTTCGCGACCAGGACCTGCTCGACCGCGTACAGCGTGCGCTGGAAAAGGACCGCATCAATCGCGTGCAGCTGCGCGAGAAGCATCGAATTCAGGGACGGCGCGAATCCCTGACGCCGCGCGAACGCGAGATCCTGGATCTGATGACTCGCGGCAAACCCAACAAGGTGATGGCGGCCGACCTCGGGGTCAGCCAGCGCACGGTGGAAATTCACCGCGCACGAGTCATGGAAAAAATGGGCGCGTCGTCGCTGGCTCAGCTCGTGCGCATGGTCATGGATATCGACCAGGCAGCCGGCGAGGTGACACCGGCGTCGCAGAGCGCGATCAACCGCTGAGTCAATTTAGTGTCGCTGGTCTGCAGCCCTCAATCGCCGGGCGGCTCGGAACTATTCTTTATTTTTTTCCTTTCTCAGAAAGAAAAAAGAAAAATTCCGAGCTGCCCGGCGATTGAGGGCCGCCTAAGGGTGATCAGGGGCCGTAGCGGCTGGCGATTCCACTGGAAAACTCTGCGCGCTCGAAGCCGAATGCTTCACAGGCGCTGACGGATCCGCCGCCGGCAAGGCAACGGGCCCCGCTGGCGGCGCTGCGGAGGGCGCTGAACCCACCGGCGCCGTATCTACAGTCGGTGATGTCGGCTGGAAGTCCGTCGGCGGAACGGCGCCTGGCGCAGGGTCCATGTCCGCTTCCAACCCCACGACCGTCGGCAACCCATCCGCCGTCTGCATCGTCTCGCGCGCGAAGTCCCAATTCACCGCCGCGGTGGTCGGGCCCAGCGCCTGGTTCAGTAATACCGAAAACTGATCAAGATTCGGCTCGATGGTCTGGCCTTCCGCGTCGATGGGCGGATGCGTCTCGAGCAGCAGCTCGCCTTCCACGAAGGCCACCTTCACAGGCTCGTTCACAATCCACACTTTCGTGCCCACCGGCACCACCGGGAACAACGCCTCGACATCTTCCGGATACATGCGCATGCAACCGTGCGTAACAGCCATGCCCACTGCGAGCGGATTGTTGGTGCCGTGAATGAGATAGGCGCCAGGCGTAATCGCAAGGCGCATCGCATACGCACCCAGCGGATTGTCCGGGCCCGCCTTCACAACCGGAGGCAGCGGCTCGCCGCGCTCGGCGTGTTCCTTGCGAACGGAGTCCGGCGGATACCAGCTCGGGTTCTTCTGCTTGCTGACCACGCGTGTCATGCCAAGCGGCGTGTGCCAGTCCATCTTGCCGATGCTCACGGGATAGGTGATGACGATCGGCGTCTCGTTCTTCTTGCGCTTCGGAAAATAGTACAGCCGGTGCTCGGGCAGGTTCACGATGATGCCGTCGCGCGGACCGCTGGGCAGAATGCGCCGGCCGGGAATGATGAGATCCTTGCCGGCACCGGGCAGCCACGGGTCGATGCCCGGGTTGGCGCGAGCGATTTCTTCGTAGCCCAGGCTGAAGCGCCGGGCGATGTCCGTGAACGTGTCTTCGTAGGTGGTGGTGTAGTGCTCGATGGTGCCGAACACTGCGGGCGTGCCTTCCGCCAGGTCGTAGGTGGTGGCGCCGGCCGGAGCCGCAGCGACGAAAGTGGCGAGGAACAACCAGACCAGGCGAGAAGGATATGCGTGCAAAGCTTTGATTCGGGTCATAAGAATGGTCTCAATTCTCCCGTACCCGGACGTTATTGTCGATGATCTCCCGCAAACTCTCGCGTGACTTCTACGCGCGCAGCACCCTCGTGGTCGCGCGTCAGCTCATCGGTATGCACCTGGTGCACCAAGATGGTGGCACGCTTCGCGTCGGCCGAATCGTCGAGACGGAGGCGTATCTGGGCCCGAAAGACCTCGCCGCGCACTCTGCCCGAGGTCGAACCCCACGCAATGACGTTATGTTCGGGCCTCCCGGCCACGCTTACGTGTACTTCATTTATGGCTTCTGGAACTGCGTGAACGTGGTCACCCGCGAAGAAGGCGTTCCGCAGGCGGTGCTCATTCGGGCGCTCCAGCCGGTCGCAGGTCTCACGGACAAAACCTGGGGACCCGGCCTGCTCTGCCGCGCCATGAACATCGATCGCACCCTGACCGGCACGGACCTGCTCGGTAAGCGCCTGTGGCTCGAAAAGCCGAAGGAAGCCAAACCTCGTGTGCGCGTGACACGCGCCACGCGAATCGGCGTGGACTACTCGGGCGAGTGGGCCAAACGCCTGTGGCGGTTCTTCGACGCGAACTCGGCTTATGTGTCGACCGTATCAGCGGCCGTGCGCAAACGCGCCGGCCGCTGATCGTGATCGACTACTGAGGATGCGGCAACGTCAGCACGCGCCGGATCAACGGCCCGGAGTCGTGCAGCGACCCGAGGTTGAACAGATCCTGCCGCAACGTTCGGTAGCGTTCGACCGCTACGAACAGTGTTGAAGGATCTCTCTCGAGACGCCGCGCTACTTCGGCAAGTGTTGCGATTCCGCGTTCCGTTGCGTACCACGTGATGAGTGCGCGCGCGAGCGCAAGTCTCCTCTGGCGTGAACGCGAAAGAACCTCAGAACGCTCGAGACCGAGTTTGCTCGATACCGTTTCGATCACCTGGTCCAGCGAGTGCGTGCTGCGATAGGTTCGCTGGCTTCGCGGCACGACTTGCATGAACGCTCTGTCCCCGAGCACTCGGGGATCGTCCTGACAACCCTTGTCGAACAAATCATCGTCATTGCTTTCACTGGCCGCGGACATGAAGGTGCGATATTCCTGACGCGACTGGTCGAGACGCGGGCCCAGCATGCGGTTCGCGACGCTCGTGGTGAGCCACGGAACCGATGTGACGCCCAGATAGGCATTGTGACTGCTGAGCGTGTATTCGCCCGGCTCCTGCACGATACCGGCGCGCACCGGCGTGAGATGAATGTATCGAATGAGTTTCAGCAGATAGGCATCCGGATCGACCAGCAGTGCGTGATAGCGCTGCTGGAACAAGTGCCCGGACTCGCCGTGTTTGCGATGAACTTTTCGCGCGTACTGACTTGTGAGCCGCTGCATCAGCCGGCCCACCGGTAAGTCCGCTATCTGAACCGCGAAGTGAATTGCGTCCTTCGTCCAATAGAACGCGTGCACACGAGTTCGACAACGCACGACCATCGCAGCAAGCAGCTGCTCGAACGTCGCGTAATCGCTCGCATCGGTGAAAATTGGCTGACGCGCGTTGCCGCGCTGAACTACGTAGTACAGCCCGCCTGGAACATGCAATCTGGATCTGCGTGACATCCCTGCCCCCATTTCCCGGTTACGAAGAACGCAGTACCCCAGGTGCGGAAGATTACTGCGCGTGGCCCACCATGGCCGTTATGACGACATTCCCTGTCTCTTTCCGAGAGCAGCTCTCTCGGAGAGAGCTCAACGCTGGCCATCCTGCGACTTTGCTTTGCGCTACGCAACCCCGATGTGTGTATGGAAGGCGGTTACTGTCTCCAAGCCTAGGACTTCCCGGACTGAAATCCCTTTCGTCCGCTCGCCGAGGCGTTAAATCCCTATCTTGCGGGTAACCGGTGTGCGCTGAAGTCCCTGGACACGGACCGCTCGACAACGCGCTCGCCGGAGACAGTAACCGCCATTTGTTCCTCTGCAGCCAGCGCGCCGGATATCTCACCGAAAAGCGTACTCATGACAAAATATTCTCGATAGTTCAGCCGCGGCTGCCCTCGAGCACTAATTTTCCGTCGCGCACTGGAATGCGTTCGCCCGGGTCGCGATCCATGCGCACCTTGCCTTCCTCATCGCCCAGTCGGTAGCGCACGTCGTAACCGATGCGCTCTTTGTGAGCGTCGTAAACTGTTTCACACCGCTGCTCAGTTGTGGTTACAGTATTTCCATCCTGTATCCGCTTCTGAACACGGTTGCCTGCGTAACCGCCAGCTGCAGCACCTGCGACCGTCGCGATTTTCTTGCCATCGCCGCCACCGATTTGATGACCGACCACGCCGCCAATCACTGCGCCGAGTACTGAGCCAGTAACCTGCTTCTTGTCTCGCGTTGGTGCAGCCTCGGTGACCTGCTCGTCATGGCACTGCTGCCGTGGAGTCTTCACGGTCTTCGTGACAGGCGTTACATCCACCACCTGTGCGTAATCCTGCCCGTGAGACTTAAGTCCATAGCCTGCGATCGCGGCACCCGCTGTCGCCACAATGGCTCCCACTACCAGTCCAATTCCCAATGACTTGTTCATACATCCTCCATAGTCCGGTCGCCAGCGTAGCGACTCGTTGAAGTTAACGGTTGGGTGGGTAGCCAGTTCACTTCGACCGAGGCGAAAAAGTCGTCGCGAGGCGCGCAGAAGTCATGATACTGTTTATATATACAGTAT
>JBDTUL010000147.1:0-11856 GCA_040007735.1 Gammaproteobacteria bacterium
AAAGACACCGCCATCGCACGAACGTCGGCATCGGTGAGGTACTGCAGGCTGTTGTGCACTACCTCGGCCATCGGACCGTACACCGCGCCGTGCGAAGAGATCCCATCCTTGAGCAGTCGGCTGATGTCTTCGATCGACCACTCGCCGAGCCCAGCCTCCTTATTGAGGGTGAGCGAGGGCGCATACCAGTTCTGCATGGGGATGAGGCCCCCGGCGAAGGCGCGGTCATCGGAGCTGCCGCCCAGCGCATTGATGGCGGTGTGACAGGTGGCGCAATGCCCGAGTCCGGCCACGAGGTAGGCGCCGCGATTCCACTCTTTGGTGTGTCGGGGATCGGGCGCGTACTCGCCTTCGCGGAAATACAATGCGCGCCAACCCATGAGCAGGCTGCGATTGTTATAGGGGAAGCGCAGCTCATTCACCCGGTTGGGCTCGCGAATGGGCGTGAGCGAGCTCAGGTAGGCAAAGATTGCATCCGAGTCGGCGCGCGTAACCTTGGTGTACGCGGGAAAGGGCATGGCCGGATACAGGAGCGCGCCGTTGCGCGATCTGCCGGTATGCAGCATTTGATAGAAGTCATTTGCCGACCAGTCCCCGATGCCGTATTGCCGGTCAGGCGTGATGTTGGGCGAGTACAGCGTCCCAAAGGGGGTGGGCATCGCAAATCCCCCGGCGAAAGGACGACCGCCATGCTTGGTGTGGCAGGCCACGCAATCACCGACGCGCGCGAGGTACTCCCCCCGCGCGATCGTCTCGTTGAGTGATTGGCCGCGGCCAAGAAATTCCGCTTGCTGGGCTGCAAGTAACGGTGCGGCCAGCAGGCCCACGCTCGCCAACAGCGCACTGACCAGAACGCGGGTTCGGGCGCGAGTCATTGCGGCTGACTTCCGCAGGCAACGGGGGGTTTCCAGCTCCCGGCGGGGGCGGGTTGGGAACTCGGCGGCGCGGATTGCGCGGCGAGCCACCCGGCGACAGCCGTAATCTCTTCGGGTTTCAAACGTCGAGCGACATCGTGCATGCAATCGGGGGCCACCGCTCGGCGCGTGCCGGTGCGCCAGGACTCGAGCTGCGCACTGATGTAGCGGCTATGCAGCCCGATGAGCCCCGGGATACCCGGGTTGATGCCGGTGAGCAAGGGCCCGTGACAGGTAGTGCACGCCGGAATGCTTCGGGCGGCGTTGCCCTGCCGAACGAGGTTCTCGCCGAGCGACAACTGCGCACGTGGCAGCCGAGAGGCTGCCGGTTTAGCGAAGGGGATCTGCAGGCTGGCGAAGTGTTGCGCCATATCAGTGAAGTAGTCATCGTGCAGATAGGCGAGCAGGTAGTTCATCGGAGGGTAACTGCGTCGGCCATCGCGGAAATTGCGCAGCTGATTGAGCAGATAACCTTGGGGCTTGCCAGCGATGCGCGGAAAGTAATCGTCTTGTGTGCCCTGCCCTTCAGGGCCGTGGCACGTCGAGCACCCTTGCACACGCGCCTCCATCGTATCGGGCGGGGGAGCATTGTCGTTCGAGGCGGACCTCGTCTGGCCGAGCGCCATCTCTGCGCCAAGCAAGAAGACCAGCGCCGCCACGATCACGCCCCTCATTGCACATCTCCGGCATAGAAACGAACCGCCGCTTCGATCTCGGCTTTGGTGAGTCCTTGGGCCATGGCGCGCATCTGCCCGTTGATGTCGTTGGTCCGGTCGCCTTCGGCAAACGCGATGAGCTGGGCGCGCAGGTAATTTTGCGGCTCGCCCTTGAGCCACGGGCTCGCCATCGTGTGATCGATATCGCCGTGGCAACTGCCGCACGGGGCGATATTTCGCATCGGCGCGCCCCAGCGCACGATCTCAGGCGGGCGGTCCGCGATCGCCGCCGCGGGCGGGCGGGGTAAGGAGGCGTAGTACACGGAGAGCTGGCGCATCTCGCGATCCGAGAGCGTTTGAGCCATGGGCGTCATGATGGGGTTTTCGCGCGCACCCGTTCGATAGTCCTGCAGCTGCTTGTAAATGACGGCGGCGTACTGACCGGCGAGGTTGGGCGAATCGGCATAACTGATCCCGGTCGGGCCGTGGCAAATGCTACAGCGCAAGGCCAGCGTGGCCCCGTGACCCACATCCCCCGAGACGGCCTCGCCCAGCAGATTGTGGGTAAGGAGCACCCTGGAGGTGCCCGGTTGCGCGGCGATCGAGGTGGAGGTCAGCCAGGTACGGGGCACGCCGAAGGCGCTACACCAGGCCGCGAAGGGACTCAACGAGGGATCCTGGGACTGTGGTAACCAGACGAAGCCGACGAGCATGCCGATGAGCACGAGCGCCACTGTGCCGAGCGCGCCCCAGAGCCCCACGTGCTTCATTGATCGCCTCCCACGTAGACGGCGGGCACAGCGGTGGTGGGAATCTTCGCAAGCTGCCAGATCGGGAAGGCATAGTTGACGAGGGTCAGGCCGACCATCAGAGCGATCCACACGGCAAACCCGTTGAGCGCGCGGGGCGTCGCCTCATGCTCGTGCAGAGCCAGCGCGAAGCGGTACTCCTGTGGCTCGCTGCGCTCGGCGCGATGGCCGGCGGCCAGGATGAACACGAACAACACACCCGAAATGAGTACCAGCGCGCCGCCGAGCACGGAGACGATGACGGTCCACGCGTAGGGCTGCGTCGCGATGTTCGTGTAATCGAAGTACGCCATCCGGCGCGGCATGCCGAGCAGGCCCGAGAGGTGCCACGGAAGCGTCAGGATCATCATCCCGATGAACCACAACCACAGTTGCAGCCGCATGAGAGGTAAGGCCACGAGGCGCCTGCCCGTGAGATGCGGCCATAGATCATAGGCGATCACGAAATACATGATCACGATGGCACCGGCGAAGATGAGATGAAAATGCCCGGTGATCCATTGCGTGTTGTGAATCGTGGAGTCGAGCTGATAGCTCATGTTGATGAGGCCACCCGCCCCACCGAACCCGAGCATCACGAACGAGAAGGCGATCGCGAGCATCGCCGGGTTGTCCCAAGGCAGTGCTTTCAGCCATCCAAACACGCCACGCCCCCCGCGAAGGCGAGCTGAGAGCTCAACGCTTGCGCAGATGGTGAAGATCGTGAGGAAGGTCGGCACGGCCACCATCGCGGTGAAGATCGTGTGCATGACCTTGATGCCGGAGCCCACCATCGGATCGGCGAAGAGATGGTGTATGCCGATAGGCATCGAAAAGACGAGGAACAGCGCGAAGGCGAGTCGCCCCATCGTGTCGCTGTAGAGCCGCCCGCCGATGGCTCGCGGCACGATCGTGTAATAGGCGATGTAAGCGGGCATCAGCCAGAAATACACGATTGCGTGCAAGGTCCAGGAAAAAAGAACCCGCGCAAGCCCCGCATCGATCGTGGTCTTCCAGCCGAAGGCGACGGGCAGGATCTGAAACAGGATCTCGAGAGCGACACCCACCGCGGTCCACGCCCAGAGGTACGCCCCCGCAAGATTGGCGTACATGGCAAAGGGAACGCGCGCCCCGCGATGGTCCTGGCGCCAGGCGCGAAGATTGAGCGAAAGGATCACTACCCAGATCCAGGAGCCCACGACGACGAGTACGAGACCTACGTAGTAGGCCGCATGCCCGATGAGCGGCGGGTAGAACGTGTACAGCACGGAGGCGCGGCCGAGGGCGACGGTCGTCATCGCCATCGCAGTGCCGGCGATGACGAACCCGAGGGCGACCCACGCCCAGCGCAACCCGAGCAGATCGCGCTTGAGGCTCGCGACACTGATCGCATAGCCAAAGCCCATTGCGATGAGCGTCGGAAACACATAGCCCATCGCGGAGCCGTGCGCCGTGAGCGAGCGATAATAGTGCTCGGGGTTATCCACCCAGGTGCTCAACGGGCTTCTCACGATCATCTGCCATTCCCCGAGCGCCAGCGCAAGCAGGAACGTGATGGCCGCGATCCAGAAATGCGCGAGGATGAGGCGGCGCGCGTTAAACACAGCTCATCCGCCGATGGCTGCGCGACAGCGTCTGAAAGTCAGCCAGTGAGAGCACGCGCACGTGAGCCCACATGGCCGCGTGCCCGACGCCGCAAAACTCATGGCACGGCATGGCTCGCTCGCCGACGCCGTTGAGTGTCATGGAAAATGTCGAGACATATCCGGGCACCACCATCGTGTTCACATTGCTCCCCAGGATCTGGAAGCCGTGGACGACATCGCTGCTCGTCGCACGGAACGTCACCGACACGCCCTCCGGGATGACCAGACAGTTCGGGCGAAACGCATACTGCTCCGCGAGGACGCGCACCGTCACCGCGCCTTTTTCGTCGATCGCAGTGCCGAGATTCTCCTGGACGAACTCGCCCTTCACGTGAAGGGTGGAGGAGTCGATCACCTCCACGCGCGAGGGCGGCATGCTTGCCCAATGCACGCTCGTGAAGAGGATCATCGCCAGGAGCAGCAGAATGATGCCGCCGACGAGAAGAGCCCAGCGTGATTCGAAGCGGGTGGCGACGGCGCCGCTGTCGCGTGAGTCGGTCGCCGCGGTCAATGCATCACTCCGCGGGGCAGGAACGCGAGGAAATAGAACGCGAACCACATGGCGATGACGCTGAATACAGCGATGCCGCACACCGCCACGGCCCCCCAGGGTCCCTGGCGCGCAATCGCCTCGACCTGCTCGTCAGTCAACTCGAGCTTGCTCTCCAGCATACATTCCTTCTTGTTGGGCACGTTGATTCTAGTAAACCACAACGGCGTGGGACATTTCTGTGCAACCCGGAGTCTCGGCCGTCGAAGCGGGAAGTGCTTCGTCAGGTTGGGTGCGCCTCGTGCCTGGAACGGATCGATGCCGGAGCCAGAAAGCTGCTGGGGGCCCTTGCGTATGAAGCACTGTCGGCGGCGCAAATTTCGTTCGGATTCTTCGACAGAAATACGAAGCGGGTGGCTGCATACGGCGCACTACTCCGCTTAGCGTACCTATCAAGAAGCCGAGGCCCACATGGGTCGAGCCCGTGCTCGAAGCGGAGATCGAGTACAGCTCGCTGACGGTGGACAAGCTGCTGCGCGCTGCCGGTGTACAGAGCCATCCGCGCCAATCGCGGCACCGAGGGCCACGCCAGCGAAGAGTTCGCGCCGGCTTTCGTGCGGTTTGTTCGAGAACGTGGGCGTTCCAGTTGTCCCACGCCGATGAGTCCCTAACCAAGCCGGTCTAGTTAAATGTCCGCAGTGCACTAAGTGCATCACGACATCGCGCGATCTGCGGGCAATGTTCGCTGCCGTACTGACCGCAGCACTGGGAGAGTGCTCACTGCACAGCGTTTGAAAACAAATCTCAGGGACACGCCGAAGGACTGGTTCCGCATGCAGCACGAGAAGCTGGTACTCACCCGCCGCGCTTTCTGGGGCCGGACCGCCGAGTGGCTGCTGCTGTTGTCTGCGCTCATGGGGCTCGCGTTGCTGCTGCCCCGCACCTCGCTGAGCCCTGGCGAGTCACACTTCCTGCTTGCCATAGGCGCCGTCGGGGTGTGGCGGTACGCGCTTCGCGCGATTCATTTCACGCGCGCGATGCTGTTCCTGCATATGAAGTTCCCAGCCCTGCGAAGACGGGCTGACGACATCGCTGCGGCCGAGCCCCCGCACATCTACTTTCTGGCCACCAGTTTCCGCATCGACGCCATGACCACGGCCAAGGTTTACCGCTCGGTCATCGAGGAAGCCGTCGCATGCACCTGCCCGTCCACGGTCATTGCATCGATCGTCGAGTTGAGCGACCGGTTTCTGATCAACGCGTTGTGGGATCGCATGAATCCACCGCAGCGCGTGAAGCTGCAGTTCGTGCGCATCGCAGGAACGGGTAAACGTGATGGCCTGGCCCATGGATTTCGTGCCATCTCACGCGCCGGCGCGGCCAGCTGCGCGCTGGTAGTGGTTGTCGACGGCGACTCCATTCTGCAGGCCGGGCTGGTGCGCAAATGCGCGCCCCTGTTTCAGGTCATGCCACGCGTCGGCGCACTGACGACCAACGAGTTCTGCACGGTACGCGGCGGCCGGCTGGTGGGCACCTGGCACAGGCTGCGGTTCGCGGAAAGACATCTGAACATGTGTTCCATGGCACTCACGGGTTGCGTGCTGACGTTGACCGGACGCACATCAGTGTTTCGCGCGAGCATCGTTACAGACCCGCGCTTCATCGCGGATATCGAACACGACTCACTGCTGCATTGGCGACTCGGCCGCTTCCGGTTCCTGACCGGCGACGACAAGTCCTCCTGGTTCAGCGTGGTCCGCCTGGGCTGGAAGACGTCCTATGTTCCGGATGTGTCCATACGCACCATCGAGCACCCGCCGCACCCTTCGTTCATCGCCACCAGCAGGCAGCTGATGTTCCGCTGGTATGGAAACTCGATGCGCCAGAACAGCCGGGCACGCAAGCTCGGCCCCACAAGGCTTGGCTGGTTCACGTACTACGTGCTGCAGGATCAGCGCGCGCAGATGTGGACCGGGCTGCTTGGCCTGGCTGCAGCGCTTCTTGCCAGTGTTCGCTATGACTTCCACTACCTGATGGCGTTCGTCGTGTGGGTGGGATTCACGCGTTGCCTCATGTGCCTCACGCTATGGGCCGCCGGCCACAGCATCGAGCCGCTGTTTGCGCCGTTGATGTACTACAACCAGGTACTGGGCTCGATTACCAAGATCGTGGTGTCTGCTTTTCCGGACCGACAATCCTGGACACGACAGCACACGACGTTGAAGCGCGATCTCTCCGCCTTTCACACCTGGTTCAATCCCTGGTCCTCGCGCGCCGTCGTGTTCGCGGCCACCAGCGTGTTCGCCGCTATCGTGACCACCATCGTCTTCTTCAAGTCGCCGTACCGCTGAAGTCGCAACGCTCCATCATCGGCAGAGCTGCCCAAGGAACCATCGTCACAATGGCCATCGAAGCGAGTACGAGAATTGTTCACGAGTCGGAAATACAGCGGCAGCACGTACGGGTGCGGCTGCCGGCCAGCATTCAGTTTACGGGCGGCGAGGACGGCCGCAAGTATCCCCTGGAAGATGTATCTGCGGGTGGCTTCAGCTTCCGGCGCCCGCGCGAGCCCTACATCACCGGCGAGGCTTATCAGGGCGATCTGGTGCTCGCGGTCGACACGGTCGGCTTCTCGATTCCGGTTTGCTTCGAGATATGCGCGTTGAGCATGGAGAAGACCCGCGTCAGTTGCCGCTTTCAGGACATGGGCCATCAGGAGATTGCAGCACTTCGGCACGTGATTTCGGCGTACCTCAGTGGCGAGCTGGTCAACACCGGAGACATGCTCGCCACTCTCAGCCGAGAGAATTTTGCGACGGCGCGTGTCGTCAAGCGCAGTGGATCCTTGAGCGGGCTCGCGCGGGTTCGCGCACTGGCGGGTACCGGGCTTGCGTTGATAGTCGGAATAGCCGCGTTTTCCTACGCGCTGGTGCGTCTATACGACGTCGTTGCCGTCACGCACGCCACTGCCGCCAAGGTGGCAGCCCGCACCTACACCATCACCATGCCCCGGGACGGCACCTTTTTCAGCCTGCTGGCACGTGATGCCCAGGTGAAGAGAGGCCAGCCGCTCGGATCATTTCAAACCGCCCTGCTGGATGTCGTGGCGGGCGTGCCAGGATCGTTCAAGCTGAGTCCGGAGGATCTGTCCCAACTCATCGGCCAGCAGCTGAAGGGCTCACTGGCAAGCCCATGCGACTGTGTCGTGCAGAGGCAGTTCGTCACTGACGCGCAGTACGTCTTGCGCAACCAGTCTGTCCTCGAACTGGTTCCGCAAGGAACCAAGCCCTATGTTCTCGCGCGTTTTCACTACGACGAGATCAAGCGCCTGTCCCCGGGACGCAAGGTACAGATCAAGCTCAACGGCGCCGGCAAGGCCATCGAAGGAACCATCTCGCAGCTGCGCGTGCTGCCTGCGCAGACTATCGATGCGAACGGCTTGAATGATCTGAACGGGCTCGACACCAGCGCAGCCATTACGGATGTCATCGCCGTCATCAAACCGAGCGTGGCGCTCGCGCTGTCGCGCATCGACGAGCCGGTCGATATCCGCATCGACCCGCTCCTCGCCCTGGCGAGGTAGGCAGGCGATGTGGCTGAAGGCGCTCATGTTGGCCGTGCTTTGCGAGGCAGTTGTGGGCTGCTCAGGCATGCACTTCACCCGTGGTCTGCCCGTGCTCGTCAAGTCACCGGAGGGCCTGTGGATCGATGGCGCGCGCGGCGTTTCGGACCTCCAGCGTGGTAATCAGGCGCGGCTCACGGGTCGACTCGACGAGGCGGAGCGCGACCTCTATCCCCTTGCGCTGCGTGGATATCCAGACGCGCAACTGTATCTCGCCGCCGTCTACGGGCAGAGAGAGACGATGGCCGCGCAAGATGACGCCGCACGGTGGTATCGCGCTGTCCTTCCGCTGCGCCCCGAGGCCGCGATTCCGCTGGCGCGAGTGCTGGCGCGCAGAGGCGATGGGTTCTCAGTGCTCGAGGCGGAGCGGCTGCTGCTTCAGGCGCAGATCGAGCCGGGCGGCCCCGCCGGGAGCGCGGCACTGCTCGAGCTCTATGCAAGATTTCCGCAACTGGATGTCGGGAACAGGGCCGCCGCAATGGCAAAGTCGGCGGACGAATCCAGGTCTTTGGAGCTGCGCGCGGCAGCCATCCACTGGTATCGCGCCTCGCTCGACAGTCCGGACCACGCTCGCCGGCTGCTCGAGTCATGTCGGAAGAACCTGGACTCCGTGCCGATGTGCTACGTCGACCTGGCGACGTACTACCGATACTCGGCGGACGACAAAACTCTCGATGCGCTGGTCACACGAGCGATGCAGTCGTTGCAGCCTGGGGTTTCCGCCGGCAACTTCGACAGTCTCTCTTTTGATCCCGTCGAGTTGCCGCCGATCGCTGGCCGCCTCGCGGTGGCGATGGTCAACCAGTCGCTGGACGACGCAGCGGTCCAAGGCGATCCAGACTTCGCCCCCGTGGACGAAGGTGAAATCGAGGCGCGCACCGAGGCGGAGGCAGGAGGCGCCGACGCTGCTCCTGCCTCACCTGCGAGCGTCGCCGCGCAACTCGCCGTCACTTCACAGCCGGCTGCGGTGGCGGCGGCTCCCGTGAATGGAAAGCCGGAACTTGCCGACAGAATACTGCGCTGGATGTTGAAGCAGCAGGGCGCGATGGCTGTGGAAGCGGCTGGCGCGGCGGTAAGCTTCCCCTACCTGCTGCCGGATGTGGATGTCGAAGCTGTGCTGAGCGCGGGAGTGGCCGAAGGCATTCCGCGCGCTTCGCTGTATCTCGGCGAGCTCTATTACTTCAACCAGCGAGTGCCGCGAGCGGCGCAGCTGAGTGAAGCCAACCTTCAGCGATGTCTGCAATATCGCGAAACCATCGCAGACGGGCACTACCGACTCGGTCGCCTGTATCAGCAGGGATATCTCGGAACGCCCGATCCCCAGAGGGCACTGGACCATTTTCTGTACGCCGCGCGCCGCCGTATCACGTCGGCCGACACGCACCTTGCGCGCCTGTTTTACGACTCCCCCGGCGCCCGCGTCGATAGGATCAATTCCTATGTGTTCGCGCGACTCTCCGAGGATGGGGGCGTTCCAGTCGTCATTCACACGCTTCGCGGAGGAGTGCTGAGCAGCTATGGATTGCTCGACCGTCTTCGCAGCGAGCTTACCCCGGAGCAATTGAAGAAGGCCGAATCACTCTACGAGCACGAACGCAAAGTGCACCTGGTGACTCGACCTTCCGTGTCTCCCGTGCTCTGGGTCAAGAAGGCGGGATGACTGCGATGCGCATCTATGTTGCCGCACTCGGCTGGCTCGCGGTTTGCGCAACGCCCGAGGCCGCCAGCCAGCAAATCGACTACGCGATACGCACTACCGCCGTCTCTTCCGCAGAAGGCAGGCGCGATCTCGGGCTCGCCGGGGACAAATCGCAGGAGCATCTGCTCGTTAACTTCGCGCCCAGGGTGTTGATCGAACTCAATCAGGCCTGGACGGGCTACGTGCGTGCGCGCCTCTTCCTGCCTACCGGCGCTGTGGCGGCGTTCGACTCGGATCAACCCGATGACGCACGCCCGGTCCGCGCGTTCGCCGGACTCAATGAGTTCTGGCTTCAATACAACGGCCTCACCAGCTATCCCGGTGAGGCCGTGCGCATTGGTCGCCAGCACATCCGGCAAGCCAACAACGAGTCGTGGGACCAGGACGCCGAGGCAATCCGCTGGTTCCTCGACACCACCCTGTTGCGCGCCGAAGCGGGCGTCGCCCGGCAATTCTCGACGTATCGAACCGACTCCTCGCGCGTGCGGACTGCGCAGCGAGACCGAACGTACTGGTTTGGCAACCTTGCGATCGACTGGCGCGCGCAGAACCAGCTCGGTTTGCGCGTAACGCACGCCGTCGACGGCGTCTCGCTGCCGCAGGTCGCGGAGCCCATCGATCCCGACTCCAAGCTCCAGGATGCGCAACTGACTTGGGTCAGCCTGTATGCCGACAATGGTTTCTACGAGATTCGCGGCGCGGAGCGGCGCCTGTCCTATGGGAGTGAGATCACCTACCTGCGCGGACATCAGGTCATGGCACTCAGAGGGGCGGACGACGCCGTGGCGCAACTACTCTCGCAGGGCGTGAGTGCATGGCAGGCGCATGTCGGCATTCGTTGGCGACCCCTCTCGAAGGTGCCATTGCGGTTCGGTGCAGCGCTCGTCCACAGCCAGGGCGGCGAGGCCGGTGGGCGATCGCACCAGTATCAACAGACTGGAATGCAGAGCAACGCTTCGTATTTCACCGGCACGCAGACGCTCATGGGCCGGTACAACGAAACACTTCGCGCACAGCTCGGCAATCTTCAGGTGGCGACGGGCATTGTCTCGTTCGTTGGCGAGCAAAACGACGCCAGCCTCGTTTTCTCCCGGTTCCGCAGAGATACCGGGAGCTCCCCCATCGTGACGGACAACGTCACCGCCGCGCCTGTGAACGACGATCGCGACATCGGCGACGGCCTGGACCTGGTGCTCACCCACTACTTCGGCCGCTCCGACCGTCGCCAGCATCTGCTCGACCGCGGCGACGCTTTCGCAGCTCGCGAGCGCCGCTCGCTTTTCTCCCTGCGCGCCTCGATGTTCCGGCCCGGTACTGCGTACGGCCCGATGGCGCAGACCGACTACCGCGTGCTTCTCGAGCTCACCCTGTGGCTGGACTGATGGCACCATCCGCGCGAAACCTGCGATGGGCATGTCGAATGATCGCGTGCATCGCCGTGGGATGGGTCACGGTGGAGCGCTCCTCGGCTGCCGAGGAAGGCGACGATGGCGCCGATGAAATTCCGCGCGACAGCCGCACGACCTCGATTTCCGCCGAGGAGCTCAAGAGCAGATACCGCGTGTTTGCAGCGGACGCAGAGCGCCTCGAATTCACGCCGCCGCAGATTCCCGATCTGTCCGGGTACACGCGTGCGGCGGCGGAGCGCCGCATCGATCGCTCGAAACCGGGCACCGCTCTCATCGCACCGCTATTGAATGAGCCTGGCTTCAAGGCGCTGACAACGGCCATCGGCCAGGGGCTCCGCGAGCTTGCTCTGCGTCAGCATGGCGGCCTGCGCGCAATCATCATCGAGGGTGGCTACGTTGAGCTATCTCAACTCACACGGCACCTGCCGAAGGAGTTCTTCGAGCAGAGCGCACCAGGTGTTTACATCGCGCGGCTACCGATACTGATTCGCCACGGGGCAACGCTGCAGATTGGCCCGGGAACGAAGCAGCTTCGGCTGTCGCAGGAGCGCGGCAGCCTGCTCGCGAATGAAGGCGCGCTGTTCGTGATGGGAAGCGAGGTGATCGGCTGGAGCGAGCTGCGGCGAGCGCCC
>JBDTUL010000148.1:0-11847 GCA_040007735.1 Gammaproteobacteria bacterium
TCTTCGGATTTAAGAGCCCTCAATCGCCGGGCGGCTGGAGAAGATTGTTCAGGTCAGAAGTCGCGTCAATTAGCCTTGACTCGATACTTATCAAACCACGCAATAATCGCACTAGCCTTCGCCGCCGACTGCGAAGGTCTCGCAGCAATCCCTCCATGCGACGCGCCGGGCACTTTCACCAGCGCCGTCGGCACACCACGAAGCTGCAGCGCCTGGTAGTACTGCTCCGAATCCGCCACGGGCGTGCGCATGTCGTGGTCGCCCACGACAACCATCGTGGGTGTCTTCACCTTGCCCACCAGCGAAAGCGGCGAGCGCTTCCAGTATTCCTCAGGTGCTTCCCAAGGCGCGTGGGCGAACCAGTACTTCGGCATGAACGTGTACGCGTCCGTGGTCAGCACGGTGCTCGTCCAGTTGATCACGGGCTTTTGCGCGACGGCCGCGCGGAATCGATCGGTGTTGCCGACGATCCACGCCGTGAGGATTCCGCCGCCGGAGCCGCCCGTGACGAACAGGTTCTTTTCGTCGATGAAGCCGCGCGCAATGGCGGCGTCAACGGCGCTCATCAGGTCGTCGTAGTCGTTGCCGGGGTAGGCGTGGTGGATGAGGTTCGCAAACTCCTCACCGTAGGATGTGGACCCACGCGGGTTCACATACACCACGGCGTAACCCGCGGCCGCATAGAGTTGGTAGTCCGTAGAGAAGAACGGACCGTAGCTCGCGAACGGACCGCCATGAATCTCGAGAATGAGCGGGTATTTCTTGTTCGCGTCGAACCCAGGCGGTGTCACCAGCCAGGCATCCACCGGGCGCTTGTCCGCGGATGACGTAACGGCAAGTGGCGTCACTTTGCCGAGCGTCTTGTAGCGCAGGAACGCGTCATCAAGCTGCGTGAGTTGCGTCGTGCGGCCACCGCGTGTCACGGCAATGTTTGAAGGCGAAGTGGTATCTCCCGCGGTGAACGCTACGGTGCCGTTGTTGGACACGGAGAATTCGCCGCCGGAGTAGGGCCGATCCAGCCCCGCGCCGCTGACTCCGCTGGCAACCGGCGCGATCTTGCCGGCGAGCGACACGCGGGCGATCTTCGTCATGCCCTTGTCCGCGTATTGAATGTAGAGGCCGCGCCCGTCTGCTGCCCATCGCGCGGTGTCGATGGTGCGATCGAGACTCTGCGTCAGAGAGCGAGGATTGCGCCCGTCGCGATCCATGATGTAGAGCTCGACGTTCTGGTACCCGAGCAGGTGATCCTCAAACGTGACGTACGCGATCTTCGATCCGTCGGGCGAGACAAGCGGGGCGTGGTCCGGGCCCTTGCGCGAAGTCAGCGGGGTGATGGCACTGTCGGCAACCGACACCTGGTAAATCTCGGTGTTCACCGGTTCGCGCTGCCAGCCCTCGATGCGATTGCCCTCCACGAGCAAATAGCGACCATCCGCTGACCAGGCCAGCGGCCCCGTCTCGTTGAACGCGCCGAAAGTCAGCTGGCGAGGCGCGCCACCGTCTGCGGGGACGACAAAGGCGTGCGTATAACCCGGCTTCAACTGGCCCGCGCCATCGGCGCGATAGATGACGTCCGTGACCACATCCAGTGGCGGTGCCCAGTTCGCGCCTTCCGGTTTCGCCGGAGCCTTGCCGAACTGCGCAGGCTCCTCCGGCGTGAACATCAGGAATGCGATGGACTTGCCGTCGCGGGACCAGGCCAACTCGTCGGGCGAGTCCGTCAGGTCTGTGATCCGGGACGACACGCCCGTCTGCATCCATCGGACGAAGAGTTGTGCGCGGCCGCCTTCAACCGTGGAGACATACGCAAGCTTGCTTCCATCCGGCGACCAGCGCGGGGACGTGTACGCTCCGGCGCCGCCCGCGAGCGCGGACTGCGTGCCCGTCTCGACGTCTACCAGCCAGATCGAGCTCACGGCCTTGTCGGTCATGACGTCGTGCGCACGGCGCACATACGCCACCGTGTGACCGTCGGGGCGAATCTGCGGGTCGGTCGCCCACTGCAGGCCGAATAGATCCCGCCCTTCGAACAGCGGCGAGGGTGCATCGGCAGGCGCGGCACTGACCGAACCGATAGAGCTGCAGACGGCCGCGAACGCAAGCCAGGAGGTGCGCATGTAGGGAAATCCGATAACCCAGGATGCGCGGCAGCTTCGCCCGGCCACCGCGGCCTTGCAAGTCAGCCTGCCGCGTTTTAAGGGCGCGCCGGCTTGATGTGAAACACCCGCTCGGCGTTCTGGTGATAGACCTTCGCCTTGTCGACATCTGAAATCGGCGCGGAATCCATGAACGCGACGGCGGGAGCGGTGGGCTGGTAGGGGTAATCGATGGCCCACAGCACGTTGTCCGCACCGAGCGCCTTGATGGAAAAATCAAGCGCGAGGTGGGATTCCTGCCCGCTCGTGGTGATCACGAAGTTGCGCTTGAAGTACTCACTGGGTTTGAGTTGCAGCTTCGGCGCGCGGCCCTGTTTCTGCGCGGAAGCGCTCATGTGATCGAGGCGCCATAGCCAGAAGTGCACGGCCTCACCCATGTGGCCCAGGCAGATGGTGAGCTTCGGAAAGCGATCGAATACGCCTCCCAGCATCATGCGAACGGCGTGAGTGGCCGTCTCTACGCCGTAGGCCCAGAGGGCGCTGTCCATGCCGTAGTGCCGGAAGGGTGCGGAGAAGCCTTCGGCTGGCGCGCGTGGATGAATATAGATACAGGCGTCCAGCGCTTCGGCGGCTTCGAGTGCGGGCCAGTACTTCGGGTCGTCGAAGTATTCGCCGTTGGTGTGGGAGTTCACCACGAAGCCATTGAGCTTCAGGGGATTGATGGCGCGCTCCATTTCTTTCGCGGCGCGCTTCGGGGAATGGGGTGCAAAAGTTGCGAGCCCGGCGAAGCGGGTGGGGTGACGCGCGATAGTCTCGGCGAGTTTGTCGTTCGCGACGGTTGCAAGCTCAGTTGCGGTGTCGGCGTCAAACATTTGTACGCCGGGCGCGGTGAGGGAGAGCAGGTGCATGTCGACGCCGTTGTCGTCCATGATGCGCAGGCGTTCAGCTTCGAGATCCAGCAACTGCGTTCGCAGTTGCGCGCGCGGGCTGTCGGATTCCGCGTCGTAGATTTGCTTGACCAGCATCAGATCCAGGCTGCTGCCGGGCGCGCGCGAAACGGTGCGCAGGCCTTCCGCCACTTCGATGACGGAAAAAGCTTCTTCGGTGGCGATGCGGCGGAAGGTGCGGGGCGGCGTGGTCGACGGCATACAAATCTCCTTGCTGGCCGGATTGTAGGGATTCCGGTCGCAAGGGATTTGGATTGAGGGTGCTGCGGCCGCGCGGCGGTGTCACCCCCGGAACGCGCTCCGCTCAGTTGCGGGGTTTGAGTTGCTCAGGGAGCAGCTTCTTCACCACGGGGGCGCTTTCGGGCGAGGCGGCGCGCTCCATGAACTGTTTTTCGATGTCATGCTCGCGCAGCTCGACCGGGTTTGCGGCCTGCAGGATGTCCAGCGCACGGCGCGTTTCAATGTCACCGCGCGGGTGCACGACGATGCTGGCCTTGCCGGACGAGACGCCTTCGACGAACGTGCGAACGTCGTCCTCCTCATCGTCCCGATCGAAGAACTGCACGAAGTAGTCCTCGAGCTGGTCCGCTCGCCGGTCGGCGGGGCCTATCGCGGCCTGACCAGGCTCCTGCGCGGAGCTGAGCTCCACACGATCCGTCGGGAAGCCTTCGGTGACCAGCGCCGTGCGAACGCGCTCTGCGGCGGCATGATCGGGGTACAGGGCGGCGAACAGTGCACTCATGATCGACCTCGTTTCGGCTGATACGAGGAGTGCTTCAGCAGGATCTGTGCCGCGGATTACTTCAGTAACGCGATGAGCTTGTCCGGCTCGAGCGGCTTGGTGAAGTGATGGTCGAACCCGGCTGCGAAGGCGAGTTCCTTGTCGGCCTGCTGCCCCCAGCCGGTGACGGCTATCAGATGCAATGTGCGGCCGCGCGCATCCCGGCGCATGCGGCGGGCAACTTCGTAGCCGTTCAGGCCTGGCATGCCGATATCCAGGATCGCGTACTCGGGCTGCACCTGGGCAAACAGGATGACGGCCTCGGGACCATCCTGCGCAACACTGACTTCGTGGCCTTCCATCTGCAGCAGCATGGCGAGGCTCTCGGCGGCGTCGCGGTTGTCATCGGCGATCAGCACGCGGCGGCCGGCAGGTTTGTTCATGTCTGAAATCGAGGAATTTACTGCTGTGGCGGGATTTTACCTGCGAGGACAGGAGGAATATATCCGGCATCGGGCCCGCACTGATACTGCAGGGCTCGTGGCGTACCGTTCGCAGGTGGCCTGAACGCCGCTCCTGGGGGGCTGGGCTCGCCGAGCACGGTCAACCGTTCAGCCGCCAAGCCTGGTCCCCGGTTACGACTTCCTGCGCTTTCCTCGCCCGCCGGTCTTCTTTTTCGGCACCTTGGCGCCCGCCTTGCGGGCCTCGGACAGGCCTATCGCAATGGCCTGCTTCTTGCTCGTCACCTTGGCGCCGGCGCCGCTGCGCAGGGTGCCTTCCTTGCGCTCATGCATCACGCGTTTCACTTTGCTGGATGCTTTTTTTCCGTACCGTGCCATGTGCGATGTCCTTCCCGTGTCGTTCGGCCGAGGGCGAAGGGGAGGAGCCCTCAGATGAATTCGCGGGAGCACGAAACGTGCCGCCAAGACACGCAGTCAGCTCGGCGCCGAACAGGAAGATCTGTGCTGTGTAGTACAACCACAGCAGCAGGGCGGCGAAGGAGGCGGCCGCGCCGAAGGCGGAAGGTTGAGTGGATCGTCCCAGATAGAGCGCGACGGCCCAGCGGCCCAGATCGAACAGCAACGCGGTGATCACGGCGCCACGGAGCACTGGCGACCACGGCATGCGTTTCGCCGGTAAGTATCGATAGATCATCGCGATGACGGTAGTCGTCAACCCGATGGACAAGAGGAGGTCCGCCGCTGCAGTGACGACCACCCAGGATACAAAGCGATGGGCGACATAGCCGCGAAGTGCCGCCAGAATTGTCGTGATCGAGAGCGACACCAGAAGTACGAATCCTAGTGCGAGGATGACGCCGAACGACAGCAGCCGCGTGCGCACGAAGCCGCGCCAGCCGCCGGGCACGCTGGCCTTGATGCCCCAGATCTGTTCCAGCGCATTCTGCAGTGCCGAGAACACAGTGCTCGCGCCGATCACGAGCGTCACCACGCTCAGCGCGGTGGCGAGCATGCCTTGTCCGGTTTGTGAGCTCTTCATTGCGTCGAGCAGCACTTTCGCGCTGCCCGCTCCAAAGAGTGCGGTGAGTTGCTCGCTGATATAGCTGTGGGCCAGCTCCGCGCCGACGATCCACCCGGCAATCGCGACGAGAATGATGAGCAGCGGGGCAAGGGAGAAGGCGCAGTAAAACGCGAGCGCCGCGCCGATGGTGGATGCCTGGTCCGACACCCAGTTGTCGACCGCGCAGGTGAGCACCTGCCAGGCGCGGGTTATTTTGGGGGGGATGTTGATGAGGGTTAAACCCCGGGTGGGGGTTGCGGGTTCCATGGCGGAAGCCCTCAATCGCCGGACGGCTGCGAGGCGGCGAACCGCGACTCGCGACTCGAAGAAGTTCGCTTACTGCGCCACGGCCGGCGTCGTCGTGACGGGCTGCTTCCGGTAGTAGTCGGGGTAATCCTCCCCGAGCCCTTTGAAGCGCTTGTGGATCCACCAGTATTGCTCGGGCACGCGGCGCACCTGGGCTTCGATGAACTGGTTGAAGTTCTCGGTGTCGGCCACGGCGTCGTTGCTGGGGATGCCACTTTGCGGCGGGTGAATCACTACCCGGTAGCCCGCCCCGTTCGGCAGGCGCTCGTGTGAGAAATAGAGAATGGCAGCGCCCGTCATCTGGGCGAGCCGGGAGGTGCCGGTGTTCGTGGCAACCGGTACGCCGAAGAATCGCACCATCTGCGCGCCCTTCTTGCGGAAACTCTGGTCTGGCGCGTACCAGACGATCTCGTTGTTCTTGAGGGCGCGCACCATGCCGCGGATGTCATTGTGCCGGATGGCCCCGCGCGCCAACTTCGTGCGGCAGCGGTTCGAAGCAGCCGCCAGCACCTGGTTCTTGAGGGGCCGGTAGAGCGCACAGATCGGCCGGTTGGCGTTCATGATGCGCGCGCCGATCTCGAGCGTCGTGAAGTGTGCGGTGAGCAGGATGACGCCGTGGCCGCGTTTCTGCGCTTCATCCAGGTGCTCGCAGCCTTCGATGCGCGAGAGCGAGCGAATGCGCTCGTCCGAGCTCCACCAGGACATGGCGGATTCGCAGATGCCGATGCCGAGGCTGGTGAAGTGTCTACGGATGAGCTGTTCGCGCTCCGCCGCGGACATGCCGGGCAGGCACAGCTCCATATTGCGCCGGGCAACCCCGACGAATCGCAGCGGCAGGTGGCGCGCGATCACGCCCAGCACTCGCCCAACGCCCAGCATGGCGCTATAGGGCATGCGTTCAAACAGTCGCAGGCAACCGAGGCCTAACCAGCTTGCCCAGTGCCTGGGTGCCAAGAGTTCGTATTGCATCGAGACCCCCGAGCCTCTGCATCGAACGGCGGACCGGGACGCCTGATGACGCCCCGTCTCGTCGCAGTGTGTAGGTTCTACACGTTGGACGTGACGGGGGATAGGGTCCAACCGGCGATTTCGCCGCTGACGCTGCGTCTTTTTAAACGAGCGGTCCTTACCGTGGAACGCTACGTCACTGATGCGCGCCTTGCGCACCGGAATGACGGCCACGCTCGGTGGACAGAGCCGCGCCGACTCGCGAGTCGCCGCCCACCAGATGCACGAGTGTTCCCAGCACCGCCATCGCCCAGACGATGACCGGGCTCGAGGGCAAATCCAGCACGGCGGAGAGCGCAAGACCGGCTGCATAGCTCGCCAGAGTCAGCCCGTAGCCGATGGCCAGCTGACGCTTCGGCGGGTAGCGATAGGTTGCGATGGCGGGAATGATCAGGCTGGTGAATACGAGGTAGACCCCGACCAGCTGAACGGAGACTGTGACCATCACGGCGAAGAGTACGTAGAAACCGGCGCGACCCAGCCGCTCCCGCCACTTGAACCAGGCCACGAGGAAGATGGCAGTCAGCACGGCCGCGCGGATCAATTGCGCAGGCGACACCCAAAGGATCTGGCCGGCGAGCAGGTCTTTCAGATCCTCGCCGCCGTGCGGGTCGTTGGCCAACAGCAGAATCTGGGCGGTGGAAGCCAGCACGAACAGGACGCCGATCAATGCTTCCTGCGCTTCGGGGCGTTTGCGCTCCGTCCACGTGAGCAGCAATGCACCGAGCAGTGCCGCGGCGACCGCAGCCACCTGAGTGCTCCAGCCCTCGGCGCCGAAGCCAACGGAATGCGCGGCGATGACGCCCAGCCCCGCCACCTGCGCGATGGCCAGGTCGATGAACACGATGCCGCGTGAGAGCACCTGCTGCCCGAGCGGAACGTGCGACATCACGACGAGAAAACCCGCGATCAGCGCGGGGCCCAGAATACTGAGTTCGGTTTCGAGGCCGTTCATTTTGCGACTCCGAGCAGGCGGTTGACGGTGTCGTCAAACAGGCCGAACAAATCCTTGGCCGCATCCGTGCCGCCCACTGAATACGGCAACACGACCACCGGCACGTGTATGCGTTGACCCAGCCACTCGGCAGCCTTCGGGTCGTTGTAGGCGTTGCGCAGGATCATGCGCGGCGGGTTTGCAGTGAGCTTCGTGACGAGCTGGCCCAGGTAGCCGGCGCTGGGCGGCACACCAGGCTTCGGCTCGATGGCAGCCACTTCCTTGAGACCGAGCCAGTGGCACAGGTACACCTCGTCGCGGTGAATGACGACGACAGGTATCCCTTTCAGAGGCGCGGCCTGCGCCTCCCAGCGCGCGATCGCCGCGCTCCACTTCGTCTGGAATTCCGTGCCGCGTGTTTGATAGAACGCCGCGTTCGGCGCATCCAGCTGAGCGAGGCGCGCAGTCAGGGCCAGCGCCACTTTGGCAATGTTGTGCGGGTCCAGATGCGCATGCGGGTTGCCCTGCGGATGAATGTCGCCCAGTGAGCGGTCTACGCTTGAAGGCACTTCCAGCAGTTGCAACTGCGAGGCGGCTTCGAAGTATCCCGGGCTGCCGGGCTGGATTCGTCCGTTGCCGGACTCCTGCAGCAGAACGGGAAGCCAGCCGATTTCCAGCTGCGCACCGGTTGCGACCACGAGGTCGGCAGACCTGGCGCGGGCGACGAGGCTGGGTTTCGCATCGATGCGATGCACGTCTTGAAACGCGGAGGTCGCCGTGTACACGTTGACCTTGTCACCGGCGAGCTCGGTGGTGAGCGCGCCCCATTCGGGTGTAGTGGCGAGCACTTTGAGTGCGGCGTTTGCCGGCAGCGCTGCCACCAGGAGCAGCAGTGCCAGCAGGCTGTCGGACTTACGTTTCCCGCCCGGGCGTAGCCACGCGGGGCGGCAGGCGGCAAAAACCGCGCTTTTTGCCGGCGGAAACGCAGGCGGCGTCCGAAAAAAGCGCCGCAGGCGACTTTTTTCCAATCGAAAAATACGAGTCATGATGGAAGGCTCCTAGAACTTATGCGCGCCGTGAGCGCCGATGCCGTAGATGTATTGGAGGAAGAACTGGCGGTCCCTCTGATCGATGCGCGCTTCATCCCATGCGTATTGCGCACGCAGGCGCGAGAATTCGCTTGGGCTCCAGTCGAGCATCAGCGTGAAGCGGTCCGGCGAGCCTGCGAGCAGGGCAGGGAAAGCGCTGCGCGGCAGGAGGCCCGAATCCACCAGGCCGATGCGCGGGTCGCCGGAATCCATAGAGTCATAGCGCGCGCCCACGCGCCAGCGCGGACGGAACAGATACACGCTCTGCACATACCAGCCCGACTGCTGGCTGCGGAAATCGCCGTCCAGGCCAGCGCCGCTGGTGTCGAACGCGAGCTGACCGTCTTCGGTGCGGTGGAGGTATTCGCCTTGCAGCTTCAACTGCCGCTGCGTCGAATCTCCATGCGGCGACCATTTCAGAATCGCATCCGCGATCCACGTGCGCGAGGTGCCGGTGAAGGCGTTCTCGACGGGCAGGCCGACGTCGTCGACGTCTTCATACACTCGGTCGTCCGCCTTCGAGTTGAGCCAGGAAATGCCGGTGCGCCAGCTGGTTGAGTCACCGACGTCACCACCGACATGCGTGAACAGCGCGGTGTTGTTCAAACCGTTGCGATTGCGGTGAGTGCCGGGGAACGCGCCACCATTGCCTGCTTCCGCGCCGAACTCGATGAACGTGTCGGTGGGTGCGAGCCATTTCATTTGCAGGCCGTCCTGCGCGAGCTGGCCGCCGAAGAAGGCCTGATAGACCAGCGGCTGGTCCGCGAAGTCCCACGCATGCGCGTGGATCTCGTTCAGATAGCCGAGGCCGGAAAAGAAGCGTCCGCCCTTCAACGACAACCCATCGCGCAAGCCCAGCGTTTTGAAATACGCCTCTTCGATTGCGATCTCGTTGTCGCTGGTGACGGAGGCGGTCACGTTCGCGAAGAAGTACGGGTCGACGTTTGCGGCGACCGTGAGCTCGGACTCACCCAGATTGAAGCTGCGGTCGCCGGGGCCCTCGCCGCCGTTCGGAATGAAGCCCGCGATTCGATACGTGCCCGGGTCGCGAGACAGGCTGGCGTAGTTGCCAGCCAGGATCATCGAGATGGCCGGGTTGAAGGCGGCCGCGCCACCGCCGCCGGGCGCGGAGGGCGCGGGCGCTGGAAATGAAGTGGTCTCTGGCGCGGGTGGTGCGGCGATGCCTGCCGCTATTGCGTCGGCAGCCGCGTCAGCCGCTGCGGAGCTGGCAGGGGTTGCCGCTCCCGCGGCTTGTGCCGGGGGCGTGGCGGCCGAAGCCGGGTTCGCACCTTCCAGCTGCATGATGCGCGACTCGAGCGCATTCACACGGGTGCTGTAGTCGGACTTCAGCGCTTCCAGCTCGGCGCGCAATTTGGCGACGTCGTCTGCGGCGAGGCTCGTGCCGGGATGAACTATTAATGCTACGAGTAGCGCGACCGTTATCGGCCTCAGGCTCGTCATGATTTGCTCCTCGAAAATGAACGCGCGCACGCGCCACGAATGGCGCGCGCGAATCAGCGATCAACTACGAGAAGCGGGAGGCGCGCGGGAGCGGAAGGCGTAGTGGCGGGGGACTTCGGCGCTGAGGATGGCCACCGCTTCCACGGGCATGGTGACGGGGGCGCTGAAGGAAATCTGCGGGCCTCTTGGGGGCCCGGCGGTACCCAGAACGGTCGCGGACCCGAGGCATTCGGCGCACAACTGGGTTGCTGTGCCGCTGAAGTCCGAGGTGTTGGTGCCTGCCTTTAGATGCGTGTACGCATGGGCTTGCGCTACACCTTGGGCGAACAGCAACAACATCGCCAGCACCAGCATTACGGCTGGCGTTCGACGGGCGCGGTTCATCAGGTGGAGCGTCATGAGGCGACGGCCAGTATCGGCGCGATTTCGTTGGCCGACAAGCCGGGGCACTCCGCAGATTCAGGCCGCGCAGCTGGAGTGGCGAGGCCCACCCTCCGCCGCGAATTTCCAGACCTTCGCCATCGCGCCGCGTGTAAGCGACTAGCGCTTCCCCGGCGGCCCGCTCTGGTGGCGCCAATTTCGGTGACGTTCGAAGCGACGGATTGAAGTGTTGCTATGCTCGCGCGATGGCCCCCGAAGACAAGGTGCTGGTCGATCCGCGGCGCTGCCCGCTCTGTGGCAAGTCCAACGAGTGCGGCATGGAGAGCGGCCAGGGGACTGGCAAGGCCGCGTGCTGGTGCTTCACGCGCACCATCCCCGAGAGCGTCCTCGAACAGATTCCTGCCGACGCGCGCGACCAGGCGTGCGTGTGCAGCGCCTGTGCGTCCTCCCGGGCGCGCTGAAAAAGTTTTCGCCGGCCGGCGATTGAGGCTCTTCAGAACTCCAGTCTTTCCGTGCACTTCCACGCGCCAGCTGCGAAGTTACACACGCCGACGCGGAGCGTGAAATTGCAAGCTCGATCGACACGCCGCGCCGAATTCCGAAAGTGATCAAAAATTAACCGTTACGTCATAACTAGCGCTGGCGATGCGGTTTAACGACACCTTGGCGTCGTCATTCACAGACTTATCCACAGAATCTGTGGATAACAAATCGCGAGCGCGGTGACATCGCGAGGGCGCTTGTGTGAAACTCCGGCGCCTCTTGCGTCCGTGCGGACAAGAAAATGAAACGCCAGAAAGCGGAGCCGATTCCGGATATCGCCGGTGTCGTCAAGCCCCTGCCCGAACCTCAAGAAACCGCGCAGAGCGCGCTGCTTCGCGCCGAAGTGGCGAAACAGCAGTTGCGTCTCGCCAAGGACCGTTTGAAACGCGCGCGCAAGTACTACAAGGAAGCCAAGCGCGAGGCGAAGCGCACTCGCAAGCGCGCGCAGGCCCTGAAGCGCGACGGCAAACGAGCGAAGCGCAAGAAGAAATCGCGCAAGCCCACCACGCGCAAGAAGTCCGCCGCCCGAAAGGCCGCCCCCCGCCGCCGAAGACCTGCCACGCGTCGCCCCGCGAAACGCGCGGCTCGCTGAGCACTTTCGCCTTCGCTGGTTTTTTCTCAGCCGCCCCGGGGCTTGAGGGCCTCCGAATCGGCCCTCGCGCCGAATCCGTGCCTCAAAAAATCTTAGTGAAGATCCAGTAAAGCGACCCCGACAGCAGAATCGCCGCCGGCAGCGTCAGCACCCACGCCATCAACAGGTTCCGCACGGTCGACATCTGCAACCCGGACTTGTTCGCGGCCATCGTCCCGTGAGCTCGACCGGCAGCAATGAAATGATGCC
>JBDTUL010000149.1:0-11707 GCA_040007735.1 Gammaproteobacteria bacterium
GGCGAACGACAGGCCCATGTAGCCGCCGGTGCGGCTGAAGATCTGCGAGTTGATGCCAACCACTTCACCCTGGAGGTTGAAGAGCGGCCCACCGGAGTTGCCCGGGTTCACCGCAACGTCTGTCTGGATGAACGGCACGTAGTTGCTGCTGCCTTCACCGGGAAGCGAGCGCGACGTGGCACTGACGATGCCGGCGGTGGCGCTGTTCTCGAACCCGAACGGCGAACCGATCGCGAGCACCCACTCCCCCGGCCGCAGCTTCGCCGGATCACCGATGCGCACGGTGGGCAGATTCTTGCCCTCTATCTTGATGACCGCGACGTCGGTGCGCTGATCCACGCCGACGACCTTGGCGGCGAATTCGCGCCGGTCGTTCAACTTCACGGTGACCTGGTCGGCATCCGCAACAACGTGTGCGTTGGTGAGAATGTAGCCATCCGGCGTCACGATGAATCCCGAGCCGGAACCGCGCTGCGGCTGGGCCTGCCCGCCACCGCCGCCGCGACCCTCGGGCCCCGGAATACCGAAGCGGCGGAAGAAGTCGTTGAGAGGGTCTTCACCACCCTGCCCACCCGGACCGCCTGCAGGCTGAGCGCTCTGCACGACATCTACGTTCACGACCGCAGGGCCGGACTTCTCCACCAGCGGTGCGAAATTCGGCAGGGCGTTGACGAGCGCCGTGGTGACAGGAACGGAAGGCACCTGCGCGGTAGCAGGAGTGCCGGCTTCACGCTGAGAAGCCTGCTGTGCCTCGGAACCCGTGCACGCACCAAGCGCGACGGAAAGGACTAGAACTGATACGGCCCGGCGGGCCGAGCTCGAAAGGGTCATGCGTCACTCCGATTGAGGATGGAAGGCCGCGAAGGGCCGTCGTGGCGAATAAGACCGAGGGTCACTGTAGAGGTTCCTGTGAGCCTGCGATAGAGCAAACCAGCGTGACCCCCGAGAGTTCCGTGGGTTGCTCTGATGTAATCCACGCAGTGGGGGCGATCAGGCTCAACACAACCGCCGCATCGATTTACGCCGCCGCCAAACCGCGACGCCTCCGGGCCAACAGGACGGCCAGCACAACCCCGGCGCCCGCCAGCGCGATGACCAGCCAGTTGCCCGTGCGGGCATAAGGCGGAAGTCCCAACCGTGGCGTCACTGAGGAGTGCAGGACGAACTTCTGAAACTCTGGCGCCCGCGCCACGACTTCACCGCGCGGCCCAATTACACCGGAGATTCCGTCGTTGGCTGCACGCAGCATGTACCGCTGCGCTTCCATGGCGCGCATGCGTGCAATCTGGAAATGTTGGTGACGTGCACTGCCGTGACCGAACCAGGCATCGTTGGTGACGTTCACCAGGACGTCCGCTTCTTTCAGGGCGCCGAGCTGCGCATAGCCGTCTTCGTAACAGATCGAGGCGGCGAGCTTGAGCCCTGCGGCCCGCAGGGGCGGCTGCGTCTTGCCGCCGCGCGTGAAATCCGAATACGGCAGATTCAGCACGCGCAGCCACGAACTCGGGACCGGAAAGAACTCGGCAAACGGCACGAGATGATCTTTGTCATACCACTGGATGGGGTCGGCCAGGGCAAGCACCGAGTTGTAGTAACGCTCCTGCTCATCCATGCGCAGGATGCCCAGGACAACCGTCGAGCCGCGCTGCCTCGAGTCCCTGTAGAGAGTGCGAAGATAGTCGACCACCTCGTTCGCAAGCTGCGGGATCGAGGCTTCCGGAAACAGGATGAGGGGCGTGCCGAGCGCGCTGTCAGCAAGCTCTCGATACAACCGTAGTGTCGCGTCCTTGTTCGCCGCCAACCATTTCTCGTTCTGAGGAACGGCACCCTGCGCGATAGCGACGGCTACGGGTTTGCCGGACTCGTGCGTCCACTCGACGGAGTTGAGCGTCAGTGCTGCGAGCCAGGGAACAATGAGCACCAGAGCTGCCATGACGCGCGTGCGCAATGAGCCACGTAGCAGCGCCACCAAGGCGCCAGCGTCTAAAAGCAGAAAGGCGCTGAGCCCGTACACGCCCACAACGGGCGCGAAGGAGCCAAGCCACGTGTCGGTCTGCGAGTACCCGAGCGACAGCCACGAGAAGCCCGACAGGAACCACCCGCGCCACCATTCGATGAACACCCACGCCGCGGGCAGACCTACGAGCCAGCGCAGAGCACCGCCCGCCGGCATCCATCGCGTGACGGCGTAGCCGAGCCCCGCATGATAGAGACCCATGATCGAGGCCAGCCCCAGCATGAGCCCGAATGCAATCCACGAGGGCGCCCCGCCCATGATGTGCAGGCCCGTGTAGAGCCAATAGGTGCCGGCGGCGAACGTGCCGAAGTTGAACCAGAAACCCAGCCACGCCGCTGCGCGCGGCGCCGCGCCCTCCCAAAGAAACATCAGCGCGGCGGGGCACAGGATGGCGAGCGGCCACCATTGAAGCGGTGCGAAGCTGCAGGCGAGAAGCGCGCCTGCGCCGAGCGCGACCAGCCGCTGAACGTAGGGGCTCACGCCCGCATTACTGAAAGTGGAGATGCGCATGGCAACCGCGGCCGTCTGCGCCACTGAGGAACTGTTCACACGAACGCTGTGATCAGGAGTCGTGCGACGTGTGCTCTTCCGGTGGGACCACGTCCCGCGGGCAGCTCACGCGCAGACTGTCGATGCGACGGCGGTCCGCGCGCGTGACGCGGAACTCGAAGCCATCCATCGTCACACTTTCGCCGCGCCGGGGCAGGCGCCCGAGCTGCTTCATGACGAGCCCGGCCACCGTGTCGAAGTCTTCTTCGGGCAACTGGGTGCTGAAGTATTCGTTGAACTCCTCGATGCGGGTGAGGCCCCGCACGGCGAATTCCCGGTCCGCTTCCTTGCGGATGTTCTGATCGTCCTCGACGTCGAACTCATCGTCGATCTCGCCGATGATCTGTTCGATGACATCTTCGATGGTGACGAGGCCCGACACGCCGCCGTATTCGTCCACGACGATGGCCATGTGATTGCGGTTACGGCGGAATTCCTTCAGAAGCACGTTGAGCCGCTTGGATTCCGGCACGAAGACCGCGGGCCGCATGTACTCGCGGATGTCGAAGCGTTCCTTCATTCCGCTTGCGTACATGCGCAGCAGATCCTTCGCGAGCAGGATGCCGATGATGTCGTCGCGGTCTTCATCCATCACGGGGAAGCGTGAGTGACCGGATTCCACCACCGCGGGCAGGATGCTCGACGGCGGATCGTCCCGCCGCACCGAGATCATCTGGCCTCGGGGCACCATGATGTCGCGCACCTGCAGGTCCGCCACTTCCAGCACGCCCTCGAGCATGGTGAGCGCGTCGTCATCGATGACGTTTCGCTCGCCCGCCGCGCGCAGGATGCTCACGAGGTCGGCACGATCCTGCGGCTCACCGAGGGATTGCGTGATCTTCTTCAGCCAGCGTCCGGTCGCGTTCATATCCTTCGACATTGCAACAGCCCTCACGAACCCCCGGGAGCCTGGCTCCTATTGGGTGCGGTACGGATTCAGGAAACCCAATCGCCGCAGCACCGCGATTTCGCGACGCTCCATGCGACGCGCGTCGGCAACGCGCTCGTGGTCATAGCCGATGAGATGCAGCGCCCCGTGCACCACGAGGTGCGCCCAGTGCGCGCGCAGGCTTTTCTGCTGTTGCCGCGCTTCAGCGCGCAGCACCTGCGGACAAATGACGAGATCGCCCAGCGGCTGCGGCTCGGCCGCCGCGGCGATAGATGACGGAAGCGGAGATGCGGGGAACGACAACACGTTCGTGGCATGGTCCTTACCGCGGTAGTGCGCGTTGAGACGGCGGCTTTCCGCACGCCCGACCACACGCACCGAGAGTTCGCGATTGCGCGCGCGGCGGCCGAGCGCCGCGTTCGTCCAGGCCGTGATATCCGCACTGCCGGGCGCCCACGTGCGAACACGCCTTTGCATGTCGACGTGCGCCCCGGTCATTTCGAATCCCTCGCTTCGTACGCTTTGACGATGCGCTGTACGAGCGGATGTCGCACGACATCCTGCACATCGAAGAACGTGAACGACACGCCCTCCAGGCCGCGAAGAATGTTGATGACGTTGCTCAGGCCGGACTGTTTGCCGGCAGGCAGGTCGGTCTGCGTGACGTCGCCCGTGACGACCGCGCGCGAGCCGAACCCGATGCGCGTGAGGAACATCTTCATCTGCTCGGGCGTGGTGTTCTGCGCTTCATCCAGGATGATGAAGGAATCATTGAGCGAGCGGCCGCGCATGAAAGCAAGCGGCGCCACTTCTATGACGTTGCGCTCTATGAAACGCGCCACGCGATCGAAGCCCATCATTTCGTACAGCGCGTCGTACATGGGGCGCAGGTACGGGTCGACCTTCTGCGTGAGATCGCCGGGCAGGAAACCCAGACGCTCACCCGCTTCCACCGCCGGGCGCACGAGGATGATGCGGCGAACGCGATCTGTCTGCAGCGCTTCGACCGCGCAGGCCACGGCGAGATAGGTCTTGCCAGTGCCGGCGGGGCCAATGCCAAACGTCAGATCGCTGGCGCGGATCTGCGCCATGTAATCGCGCTGATGCGTGCCGCGTGCGCGAATGCCGCCGCGCAGGACGCGAACCGTTCCTTCATCCTTCGGCGAATCGATGGGACGCTTGCCGGAGTCCTGCTCCGTGAGCGCCAGGTGCACGCGTTCGGGAGTGACTTCCTCGTCGTCCGCGAGATCGAACAGGTCGCGAAGAATGTCTTCGGCCAGCGCGGCCTGCGCGCCCAGTATGCGGAAATTTCCGCCGCGCCGGCGAATCTGCACTTCCAGGCGAGACTCGAGCAGGCGCAGGTTTTCATCGAGCGGGCCACACAGATTCGCGAGACGCAGGTTGTTCGCCGGCTCGAGATCGAATTCGCGCGAAGGACCGGTGGAGTTGGGAGGCACTGGGATCAGCCGCCTGCTGCGGCAAGCGGTTCTGCTGCGCGCGCCGCATTGGCGATGCTCGAAGCACTGCTCGCGGTCGACGCCACACCTGCGGTAAACGCGGGCACGGCATGCAACCGACCACGCAGGCTATGCGGCCTCGCTTCGGTAACCACCACATCCGCAAATTGCCCGATCAGTGTCGCGGGCCCAGGGAAATTCACCCAGCGATTGTTCTCGGTGCGACCCGCAAGCTCATTGGCATCTTTGCGCGACTTGCGCGCCACCAGCACTCGCTGCACACCGCCAACCATCTCTTTGCTGATGGCCAGCGCCTGCGCATCGAGTTGCGCCTGCAGCCTTGCGTGCCGCTGCTGCTTCACTTCGGGCAGATCTTCATCCGGCAAATTCGCAGCGGGCGTGCCCGGGCGGCGGCTGTAGATGAAATTGAACGACTGGTCGAAGCCGACGTCCTGCGTCAATTTCAGCGTGGCTTCGAAATCCCGCTCGGTCTCGCCGGGAAAGCCAATGATGAAATCCGTCGAGATGCTGATGCCGGCGCGCGCGGCGCGCAGCTTGCGAATCTTCTCTTTGTACTCGAGCGTGGTGTAACCGCGCTTCATGAGCGCGAGCACTCGATCCGAGCCGCTCTGGATGGGCAGGTGCAGGTGGTTCGCAAGTTTCGGCACGTTCGCGTAGGCCTCGATGAGGCTGTCCGACAACTCCAGCGGGTGCGACGTAGTGAAGCGAATGCGCTCGACGCCCGGCACCGCTGCGACGTGATGGATGAGCGTGGCGAGATCCACAATGGACCCGTCGGCCATCGGGCCGGCGTAGGCATTCACGTTCTGGCCGAGCAGCGTTACCTCGCGCACGCCTTGGGCCGCGAGTTGCCGGACTTCCTGCATGGCCGACTCGAACGGGCGACTGACTTCATCCCCACGCGTGTACGGCACGATGCAGAAGCTGCAGTACTTGCTGCAGCCTTCCATGATGGAAACGTACGCGCTGGCGCCTTCGGCGCGCGGCGCGGGCAGATGGTCGAACTTCTCTATCTCGGGAAAGCTCACGTCGACAACCGTGCGGCCGGTGCGGCGGAGCTCTTCGATCATGGCCGGCAGCCGATGCAGCGTCTGTGGGCCGAACACCAGGTCGACGAACGGCGCGCGCTCGCTGATGGCCTCACCTTCCTGGCTCGCCACGCAACCACCCACGCCGATGAGCACGTGAGGACGTTGCGCCTTCAGCAAGCGCCATTCGCCGAGTAACGAAAACACTTTCTCCTGCGCTTTCTCACGCACGGAGCAGGTATTCATCAACAGGACGTCGGCCTGCGCGGGGTCATCCGTCGCCGTGAGGCCGTGGGCTGCGTTGAGTGCGTCCGCCATGCGAGCGGAGTCGTACTCGTTCATCTGACAGCCAAAGGTTTTAATGAAGTAGCGGCCGGACATAGGCTCGAAGGGTTCGCGGGCTGGAAATTCTACGGCTTGCGGCGCGCGCACGCATGCCGCGCGGGCAATATTGCTCGGCGCGAGCGTGGACGCAGCAGGAACTCCAGCCGGTTCAACAGGTTATGAGGCCCCCGAGCGGCGCCCCCAGCCACTAGAACGGAATATCGTCGTCGAAATCTTCGTTCCGGCTGCCGCCACCACCACCAGACGGACCGGCCGGCTCGGCGTAGTCGCCATCATCCCTCGGGGGGCGCCCACCGCCACCGCCGCCAGACCCGCCGCCGCCTCGCTCGCCGCCTCCGCCAGTGCCACCACCGCCACCGCCCATGCCACCACCGGCACCGCCACGGCCGCCGAGCATCTGCATGTCGCTGCCGACGATCTCGGTGGAATAGCGCTCAACTCCGGCTTTATCGGACCATTTTCGCGTACGAAGGCTGCCTTCGATGTAGACCTGCGAGCCTTTTTTCAGGTATTC
Source organism: Gammaproteobacteria bacterium (assembly GCA_040007735.1). GTDB lineage: Bacteria > Pseudomonadota > Gammaproteobacteria > Steroidobacterales > Steroidobacteraceae > JADGHX01. The sequence goes on from JBDTUL010000149.1 coordinate 6,821, forward strand.
CGCAGCCACTTCGCCCAGGCGCCCGAACAGAACGACCCGATGCCACTCGGTGCGTTCCTGCTGCTCGCCACTGGTGCGGTCTTTCCAGTTCTCGGTGGTAGCGATCCGGAGGTTCGCGACCGTGCTGCCCGATGGCATCGCCCGGGTTTCCGGGTCGGCGCCGAGATTCCCGACAATGATGACTTTGTTTACCCCGCGCGCCATGACACCAGCCCCTTCTGCCGAAATATGGAATGGCGACATTGTAGCGGGATGCCTGATCGTCGCGGCCACGGAAACGGCTGTCTGCCCTGTGCGTTTCTTTAGAAATGACGGCGATGCGGGACGGCCCGGTGGCGGTTTCACCGCCGGGTGGCTCGGCGGCTCGGAAGCCCTCAATCGCCGGGCGGCTGGGAACATTGGTTTTTTCTTGGGCTGAAGAAACGGAAAGGGAAATCCGAGCCTTTCGAGCTGCAAGAACGGGATTCCGAGCCTTCTGACCAAAAAAAATGAAATTCCGAGCCGCCCGGCGATTGAGGGCAGCGGAACTTGGATGCGACAACCCCGCCCCCAGTTACACTCGTCGGTTCCTTCGAACCAGGACGAGACATGCAGCAGATTCGCGTACGCGGGGCGCGCACGCACAACCTGAAGAACATCGACGCAGACCTGCCGCGTGATCGGCTGATCGTCATTACCGGCCTTTCGGGGTCGGGCAAGTCTTCGCTCGCGTTCGACACTCTTTATGCGGAAGGGCAGCGGCGGTACGTCGAATCCCTCTCGGCCTACGCGCGCCAGTTCCTTTCGATGATGGACAAGCCGGACGTCGACAGCATCGAGGGCCTCTCGCCCGCGATCGCCATCGAGCAGAAGGCGACGTCACACAACCCCCGATCCACCGTCGGCACCGTCACGGAGATCTACGATTACTTGCGCCTGCTGTTCGCACGCGCAGGCGTGCCCCGGTGCCCGGATCACGGCAACGATCTATCAGCACAGACCGTCAGCCAGATGGTCGACCAGGTCCTGAAGCTTCCCGAGAACACGGCCGCCAACTTGCTGGCGCCCCTGGTGGCAGATCGCAAAGGCGAGCACTTCGACATCCTGGAAGGCCTGGCGGGCCAGGGTTTCGTGCGCGTGCGCATCGACGGGCGCGTGCATGAGCTCGAAGCCCTGCCCAAGCTCGACCCGAAGCGCAAACACACCATCGAAGCGGTGGTGGATCGCTTTCGAGTGAAGGCCGACGCCGCCCAGCGGCTCGCCGAATCGTTCGAGACCGCACTCCGTATCTCGGGGGGCCTCGCGCGCCTCTCGTTCCTGGATGAGCCCGATCGCGAAGAAATCGTTTTCTCAAGCAAGCACGCGTGCCCCGTCTGCGGTTACAGCGTGCCGACCCTGGAACCCAAGCTCTTCTCCTTCAACAGCCCCTCCGGCGCCTGCCCCACGTGCGACGGCCTCGGCGTGAAGGAGTTCTTCGATCCCGCGCGCGTGGTCACGAACCCTAACCTGTCGCTCGCAAGCGGTGCCATTCGCGGCTGGGACCGGCGCAACGCCTACTACTTCCAGCTCATCCAGTCCCTGGCGCGCAAATACGATTTCGACATAGAGACGCCGTGGACAGAGCTGCCCGCAAAGGTTCAGCAGATCGTGCTGAACGGCAGCGGCGACGACGTCATCGAGTTTCGCTACACAGAAGGCAAGGGAAAAACTTCTCGCAAGAAACACAAGTTCGAGGGCATCGTGCCTAACCTCGAACGGCGCTATCGCGAGACCGAATCGTCCACGGTGCGCGAAGAGCTCACCAAATATCTCGGCATGCAGGCCTGCCCGGACTGCAAGGGCGCGCGCCTGAATCGTGCCGCGCGCTTTGTGTTCGTGGCCGAGCGAAGCTTGCCGGAAGTTTCACATCTCACCGTCGGCCGAGCCCTCGAATTCTTCCGCGGCATGAACCTCGCCGGCTGGCGCGGCGAAGTGGCCACGAAGATCGTGAAGGACGTGGCCGACCGCCTGCGATTCCTCGTTGACGTAGGCCTCGACTACCTGACGTTGGATCGGAGTGCCGAGTCTCTATCAGGCGGCGAAGCGCAGCGCATTCGGCTCGCAAGCCAGGTGGGCTCAGGGCTGACCGGCGTGATGTATATCCTGGATGAGCCTTCCATCGGCCTGCACCAGCGCGACAATCGGCGGCTGCTCACCACACTCAAACATCTGCGCGACATCGGCAACACGGTCATCGTCGTCGAGCACGACGAAGACGCCATTCTCGCTGCGGACTACGTACTCGACATGGGCCCCGGCGCTGGCGTGCATGGTGGCGAACTCGTCGCGCACGGCACGCCCCAGGAAGTGGAAGCCAACCCTGCGTCGATCACCGGGCAATACCTCAGTGGCAGGAAGCGAATCGAGCTGCCGAAGCAGCTGGTGCCGCCATCGGACAAGGTGCTTCGAATCAAGAAGGCCTCCGGCAACAACCTGCAGAACCTGTCGGTGGATGTGCCCCTGGGTTTGTTCACGTGTGTGACCGGAGTGTCGGGCTCGGGCAAGTCGACGCTGATCCTCGACACGCTCTTCAAGCACGCGCATGCGAACCTGAACGGCGGGATGATCGATTCGGAGCCGGTGGAACGCATCGAAGGGCTGGAGCACATCGACCGTGTCATCGACATCGACCAGAGCCCCATCGGGCGCACGCCGCGCTCAAACCCGGCGACGTACACAGGGCTGTTCGCGCCGCTGCGCGAGATATTCGCAGCGGTTCCGGAATCCCGTACGCGCGGCTACGACGCCGGCCGCTTCAGCTTCAATGTGAAAGGCGGCCGCTGCGAAGCGTGCCAGGGCGATGGCGTCATCAAAGTGGAGATGCACTTTCTGCCGGACGTGTACGTGCCGTGCGATGTGTGCAGAGGCCAGCGCTACAACCGCGAAACACTGGAGATCCGTTTCCGCGGCAAGAACGTGCACGAGATTCTCGAGATGACCATTGAAGAAGCCCTACGCTTCTTCCAGAGCGTGCCGACCATCGCAAGCAAGTTGCAAACATTGGTCGACGTGGGTTTGTCATACCTGCGCCTTGGGCAGAACGCCACTACGCTGTCGGGCGGTGAAGCGCAGCGCGTGAAGCTCGCGCGCGAACTCGCGAAGCGCGCTACGGGGCGAACGCTCTACATTCTCGATGAGCCGACGACCGGGCTGCACTTTCACGACGTGGCGCAGCTGCTGGCAGTGCTCCACCGCCTGCGGGACGAGGGCAACACAATCGTCGTCATCGAGCACAACCTGGACGTCATCAAGACGGCCGACTGGGTGATCGACCTAGGCCCCGAGGGGGGCGAAGGCGGCGGTACCCTGGTGGGCGTGGGGACGCCCCACGACCTGGCCGCGAACGAACGGTCGTACACGGGGCAGTATTTGAAGCCCTTGCTCGCCAAGCACGTCACCCCCAAGGTTAAGGTTGCGGGTGGGCGAGGATAAGACCCCGGACCCGGAAGCCCAATCGCCGGGCGGCTGAGAGGTGCCACCTGCCGGGGCAGCGGGCGGCGCCCGCGCCAGCGCCCGCTTCAGGCAACCCCCTGAATACGTAAAGTCCCTACCCGCGCGACAAGAATATTTCACGAACACTAGCCATTCTCATTGCCGATGCGAAACGTTCTCATCCATAATCCAGTCTTATGGACGCAATCGCTGCTCCCAACGGTGTCTCGCTCGCTCCGGTCTCTACGAGCCTGAGCATGCTCATGCCGGGCGCCATTGGCGCCGTCATCGGCGTGGGGTTGCAGTCGGGCACCTTCAGCCCTGTGGAACGGCGGCTGGTCGAGCTCGGCTTCGTACACGGCGAGCGCATCGAAGTGCTCGCGCAGGCCCGGCCCGGCGGCGATCCGTTCGTCGTGCGCGTCGGCAACACCACCTTTGCGGTTCGCCGCCGAGAGGTCGAGACGGTCTGGGTTGAAGTGACCCCCGCCCCTGCCCGACCATGAACGCCGCAGTCGGGTCGGCGGAAGGCGTGAGCCTCTCGCTGATCGGCGTACCGAACTGCGGTAAGACCGCCCTCTTCAACCGACTCACCGGCAGCCGCCAGAAAGTCGCGAACTACCCCGGCGTCACCGTCGAGCGCAAGGAAGGCCGGTTCATCGGCCCCACCACGGGCCGAACGTATCGCCTGCTCGACCTGCCGGGCGCTTACAGCCTCGAACCCACCAGCCTCGACGAAGCCATCGCGCGTGACGTAGTGCTGGGCCGCCACGCGAGCGAGCCGCCGCCGGATCTGCTGGTGTGCGTGGTGGATGCCACGAATCTAAGGTTGAACCTGCGCCTGGTGCTGGATCTCAAGCGCCTCGGCCGGCCCCTCATCGTCGCGCTGAACATGAGCGACCTCGCGCGCTCGCGCGGCTTCCGCCTCGATCGCGCGGCGCTCGAGAAAGCGCTGGGCGTACCGGTGGTCGAAACCATCGCCGTGCGCCCCGGCGGCGAACGCGAGCTGGTGAAGGCGATCGATCGTCACGAATTCGCCCAACGTATCGGGCGCATCGATCAGCCCGTAACCAGCGCCGCCGACATCGAAGCCACGCAGCGCGAAGTTCGCCGCATTCTCGAGGAAGTGGGCTATCGCGTTCCCGCGCGGCTCGCGCTCCTCACCCGGCTGGACTCGATCGTCCTGAACCCGTTCGCCGGCCCCGTGCTGCTCGCGATCGTGCTGTTCCTGATGTTCCAGGCGGTGTTCAGCTGGGCGGAAGTGCCGATGGATGCCATCGATGCCGGCATCGCGGCGATCGGCAGATGGATCAGCACCACCATGAGCGACGGGCCGCTGCGCAGCCTGCTGGTGAATGGTGTCGTCGGCGGCGTCGGCAGCGTGCTCGTGTTCCTGCCGCAGATCCTGATCCTGTTCTTCTTCATCCTCGTGCTCGAGGA
>JBDTUL010000150.1:0-11686 GCA_040007735.1 Gammaproteobacteria bacterium
CCTCAATTTAAAGTTGCAAACGATGTTTCAGGGCAGTCTGGTTGCCATCGTCACGCCCATGCGTCGCGATGGGGAAATTGATTTCGATGCGTGGGAGCGGCTCCTCGAGTTCCACCTCGAGAACGGCACAGATGGCATCGTGGTAGGCGGAACCACGGGCGAATCGGCCACCATTAGGGAAGCTGAGCTTAAACAGCTCACAGAAAGTGCTTGTGCACGTGTGAAGGGCCGCATTCCAGTTATCGCGGGTGCCGGCACCAGCAGCACGGCTGGCACGGTCGCCCGCGCTCGGTGGCTGTCGGAGCTGCCTGTGGCCGGCTTGCTCGTAGTCACGCCGGCCTATAACCGGCCGCCGCAGGAGGGGCTTTACCAGCACTTCGCCGCGGTCGCGCAGGCCTCGCAGGTGCCGGTCATCCTGTACAACATTCCGAGCCGCACGGCGGTGGATCTGCTGCCTTCCACGGTGGCGCGGCTCATGCAGTTTCCGCAGATCGTGGCGCTGAAAGAAGGCGTGGCGAGCGTCGACCGGGTGCGTGAGCTCATCTCCGTCTCGCGGGCGGGGTTCACCATTCTGAGCGGCGACGATGCCACGGCGCGCGAGACGCTGCTCGCCGGCGCCCGGGGCGTTATTTCCGTTACGGCGAACGTCGCGCCGCGCTTGATGTCGGACATGGTGGCCGCGGCCATCAAGGGCGACCGCTCTGGCGCGGAAGCGCTGGATGCGCGCCTTGAGGCGCTTCACCGGGATCTGTTCATCGAGGCCAATCCCATTCCGTCCAAGTGGGCGCTCGAGCGCCTCGGCCTGCTCCAGGGCGGCATCCGCCTGCCCCTGACGGAGCTGGCCACCGTCCACCACGCCGCGCTGATCGCGGCACTGCGCACTGCCGGAGCACTGAAATGAAGGGGGTCGATTTGAAGAAAGTCCTGGCCGTGGCCATTCTCACCGGGGTGGTCGTCGCCACTTCGGGCTGCAACCCGTTTCGCCGCTCGTCCGCGAAGAAAAACGAGCCGTGCCGGGACGCCACAGCGTACGCGCACAACGAGGTCATCCCTACGCTGCAGATTCCCGCAGGGCTCGAGTCGCCCGACACCCACAACGCCCTGCGAATTCCCGACCTGAATACGCCCGAGCCGCCGACCCGCACCCATGGCCAGGGGTGCCTCGACGAGCCGCCGCCGTACGTCATCGTCAAGCCCAAGGAGCCGCAGGCGTAAGAATTCGCAAGCGGAGCCTGTCCCCGGCGCGGGTGTATCAGTATCATCCGCGCCCCTGTACGGAGAGGTGGCCGAGCGGTCGAAGGCGCTGGACTGGAATTCCAGTTACATCTTAACGGGTGTACGTGGGTTCGAATCCCACCCTCTCCGCCAGACTCGGCCCTCGTCCCGTCATACGCGCCCCCCAGCGGGGCCCGGGCCGGAACCGTTCTATGGTGGCTCGCATCGGTTTCTTCGCGACGACCAGCCGCAAATCCCGTCAGGCCCGGAAGGGAGCAGCGGTAGCGGCGATGTCGGGTGCCGGAGGTGAGCTGGTGCGGGCTGCCTCCTCTCACGGGCTGCGCCCGGGGTCTTAGCCGGATCGCGCGGCGCGACCGGCGTAGCGGCGCGGAGCGCCGGTAAGATGCGCGCGTGCCGCTGTGACAGCCCTCAATCGCCGGGCGGCTAAGAGCTTTTTATCTTTTTCTTGTCCGACCCGGAAAAACAAAACAAAACTCTTAGCCGCCCGGCGATTGAGGGCTTCTTGGTCGGCCGCCGCTCGAGAGCCCCTTGCACTCGCCAGTAAGCGACCCATCGACAGGGCACTGAAATCTCCCGATCAAGTTAAACTCACCCCACATGGCTTACACCGCGCTGGCGCGTAAATGGCGCCCGAAAAATTTCGCCGAGCTGGTTGGGCAGGAGCACGTGGTGCGTGCCCTGTCGAACGCGCTCGAGACCGGGCGCGTCCATCACGCGTTCCTGTTCACGGGCACGCGCGGGGTGGGCAAAACCACTATAGCCCGCATCTTCGCCAAGTGCCTCAACTGCGAGAAGGCGGCGAGCTCTGAGCAGGGCATGACGGCCGAGCCGTGCGGAAAGTGCGCGGCGTGCCTTGAAATCGATGCCGGACGGTTCGTGGACCTAATCGAGGTGGACGCCGCTTCCCGCACCAAGGTCGACGACACCCGCGAGCTGCTCGATAACGTTCAGTACGCACCCACGCGCGCCCGCTACAAGGTGTACCTCATCGACGAGGTGCACATGCTTTCCACGCATTCGTTCAATGCGTTGCTGAAGACCCTCGAAGAGCCGCCACCGCATGTGAAGTTCCTGCTGGCCACTACGGATCCGCAGAAGCTCCCCGTCACTGTGCTGTCGCGCTGCTTGCAGTTCAATCTCAAACGGCTGCCGGTGTCTTTGATCAGCGAGCGAATCAAACACGTTCTCGAAGCCGAAGGCGTGCCGTTCGATGGAGGCGGAGTGCGCCTCGTTGCGCTGGCGGCCGACGGCAGCATGCGCGATGGGCTCTCGCTGCTCGATCAGCTCATCGCCTTCGGCGGCGGCAAGGTCGACGAGGAGGGCGCTCGCTCGATGCTCGGCACGATCGCGCGCGATCACGTTGTGAAATTGGCTCAGCATCTGGCGTCTGCGGATGCTGGTGCGCTGCTGCGTTATGCGCAGTCCCTGGAGCAGTGGGCGCCGGACTATGCGCAGGTGCTGGATGAGCTGTCGTCGCTCCTGGTGCGCGTGGCTTTGAAGCAGGCCGTGAACGATTTCGAGGGCGACGATCTTTACGCGCCGGAATTGCTCGAGAGCCTGGCGAAGGCATTTTCGGCTGAAGACGTGCAGCTTTACTATCAGACGGCCATTGTCGGTCGGCGGGATTTGCACATGGCGCCGGAGCCGCGTAGCGGCTTTGAGATGACGCTGTTGAGGATGTTGGCGTTTCGGCCGGCGGGTGATGCCGACGTAGCGGCGAATGCGCCGCAAGCGTCAGGTGCGCCAAGAGCGATGGGGGCGGCTGCTGCGGCGGCGGGCCCGCGCGCTCTCGGTGGGCCGCACGCTGCGGGACCGACCGGTTCCAACGTGTCGAACGGCGGGGCGTCTCATGGTGGGCCTGCGAGCGCTGGTAGAGGTGCCGACGTGTCGTCCGCGGGTCGCGCGGCTCCGAGCGCGGCACAGAATGGGGTGCCCAATGCGGCAGCGGGCGCGGGCGCCGGTGGCGCTGGTGGAGCAGGCAATGCGGGTGGCGTTGGTGGGGCAAACAATGCCGGTGGAGCAGGTGGCACGGCCGTCGCTGCCGCGTCCGGCAACCTTGCCGATGTGTCTCCCGGCTCGTGGGTTTCCATGGTGGGTCAGCTGGATCTCGGGGGCTCCGCTCGACAGCTCGCCAACCATTGCGTGTTGATCGGCCGGCGCGGTTCGGTGCTGCGGCTGGGCATGGATCCGCGCAATTCATTCGTGCGTACGCCGGGGCAGGTAGAGAAGCTAGCCCAGGCGCTGTCGAAGTATTTTGGCGAGCCCGTTCGCGTCGAGTTCGAGGCGGCGACGCCACCGGGGCTCGAGACGCCGGCCCAGGCCGAGCAGCGCGCCACCGTGCAGGAATTCGATTCGGCGCGGCAGTCGCTCGAAGCGGATCCGGCCGTGCAGGCCCTGCGCGAGAAGTTCGGCGCAACGTTGCTGCCGGATAGCGTCCGGCCCGTCAAATGACTTGCGGCCGCGAGATCAGTCAGCGCGGCGCTCAGTGCGCCTCGCGCCCTGCGTCGGCAGCGAAGGCGACGTACGGTTTCCCGCTCGTTAGCTAGCGATTTTTTTTCCAGTCACTCCCAGTTCATCGAGGGCATTTCAGGAATGCGCGGAAACATCGGCAACATGATGAAGCAGGCTCAGGCCATGCAAGCCAACATGCAGAAGGTGCAGGCGGAGATCGCCACCATCGAAGTGGTCGGCGAGTCCGGCGGCGGCATGGTCAAAGTGACGATGAACGGCCAGCACAACGTCAAGCGCGTGCAGCTCGAGCCGGCCATCGTCTCCGAAGACCGCGAGATGCTCGAGGATCTCATCGTCGCGGCCACCAACGACGCGGTTAAGAAAGTCGAAGCGCGCATCCAGGAAAAGATGTCGAGCGTCATGGGCGGCATGCAGCTTCCGCCCGGCTTCAAGATGCCGTTCTGATTTCGACGCAAGGCCGATGAAGCATTCGCCACAGCTCGCCCGCCTGATCGATGCGCTCCGCGCGTTGCCGGGCGTCGGGCCGAAAACTGCACAGCGCATGGCGTTTCACCTTCTGCAGGAAGGTCGTGGCGGGGCGCGTGCGCTGGCCGCTGCGTTGAACACTTCGCTCGATGTTGTGGGGCGGTGCCGCCGGTGCCGAATGCTCACCGAAGGCGACTTGTGCCAAATCTGCCTCGCGCCTCAGCGAGACGCTTCAACTGTCTGCGTGGTCGAGTCGCCTGCCGACGTAGTGGCGGTTGAGCAGTCCGGCAGTTTTCGCGGGCACTACTTCGTGCTGATGGGGCATCTCTCGCCGCTGGATGGCATTGGGCCCGAACAACTCGGAGTGCGCGAGCTCGAAGGTATTCTCGATGAGGGCAGCGTGCGGGAGTTGATTCTCGCCACCAACCCCACGGTTGAGGGTGAGGCCACGGCACATTTTCTCAGTGACCTGGCGGTGAAGCGCGGGATTCGTGCGAGTCGTATTGCGCACGGGGTGCCCATGGGGGGCGAGCTCGAATACGTTGATGGCGGCACGCTGGCGCATGCCTTGAGTGGGCGGCAGTCGTTTAGTTAGGGCGATATTTCGGCCCACGCGCCTTCGTCAAGTCATCATAGATCCGCCGCAACCGCTTATAGCTTTCGTAGCGCCGGGCGTGCAGCGCCCCTGAATCCGCCGCGGCTCTCACTGCGCATTTGGGCTCCTTGATGTGCTGGCAATCCTGAAACTTGCACTCGGGCGCGAGACGCGCAATCTCCGCAAACCCCATATCGCGCGAATCCAGCCGATCGATGGCGGGCGCGAAATCCCGCACGCCGGGCGAGTCGATGAGATACCCGCCATTCGGCAGATCGAACATTCGCGACGTCGTCGTAGTGTGTCGCCCTTCGTCGTTACCGCGTACCAGTTCACCCACATCGACCACTGCCTCGGGAACGAGACGCCGCACCAGCGATGACTTCCCGACGCCCGACTGGCCCACCAGCACGGCGACTTTATTCGCAGCGACGGCGATGAGCTCATCCACCCCGTCGCCCGAACGCGCGGAACAAGTGATGGTGCGATAGCCGGCAGCGGCATAGGCCTCGAGCTCGCCCGGCAGATCGCCTTCCATCGTCAGATCGCGCTTGTTCAGCACGAGCGTGGAGGTAATGGAGGCGGAGGTGGCGGCCGCCACGTAACGATCCACCACGAACAGATCCGGCGTCGGCTTCGGCGCCAGCACGACGAACAACTGAGAAACGTTTGCGACCACCGGCTCGGCGACCCCGCGCAGATTGGAGCGATACAGCGCGGTCCGCCGGGGGCGGCCTTCGACGACATTTACTTCGCCATGGGTGGGGTCGCTTTCGCACACCACATCGTCGCCGCACACCACCTCGAGGCGGCGGCCCCGGACTCGAGCCTTCAGCTCGGCTCCGGCCGCGTTACGAACGAGCATGTCCCGCCCGTAAACGGCGATCACCTGGGCGTCGAAGGAGGGGCTCATGGTTGCAGGCGGCATGCCGCAATCATTGCCGGATCGCATGACGAGCGGGTGGCGGGGAACGTCAGGGTGGGCGCGGGGAAGGGCAGGATCATGAAGTAGGGCTATGTGGCGGCGGGCGGCGCGAGGTTAGCCTCTGCTACACTCATCTACAACTTGGCCCCGCCACAGCCTCATTTGCCGCCCAAATCAACCATGCCGAGCGCCGATCACCTGATCTGGATCGATCTGGAAATGACGGGCCTGAAGCCCGACACCGACGTGATCATCGAGATCGCGACGGTGGTGACCGACAAGAACCTGAACTACGTCGCGGAAGGGCCGAATCTCGCCATTCACCAGCCCGATGAGACGCTGGCGCGCATGGATGAGTGGAACACCCGGCAGCACGGCGCCTCCGGGCTCACCGCGCGAGTGAAAGCCAGCGCCATTTCCGTTGCCGATGCCGAGGCGCGCACGCTCGCGTTCCTGAAACCGCTGGTGAACGCCGGCGCGTCACCCATGTGTGGCAACAGCATCTGCCAGGACAGGCGGTTTCTTGCGCGCCAGATGCCGGCGCTCGAGCGGTTTTTCCACTATCGCAATCTCGACGTGAGCACGCTCAAGGAACTGGCGCGCCGCTGGGCGCCTTCGGTTTCCGAAACCTTCGTGAAGACGGGCTCGCACCTGGCGCTGCTGGACATTCAGGAATCCATTCGCGAGCTGCAGCACTATCGCGCCACGCTCTTCGCGCCGCAGTTCGCGGCGCGAAGCTGACCCCGCCCAGCCGACCCCTCTTTAGCCTTTGGCCCGTTCGGACTGCCCGGCGAGGAACAGCCACGTCTCGACCACTGTATCCGGGTTGAGAGACATGCTCTCGATGCCCTGATCCACCAGCCACTTTGCAAGCTCCGGGTGGTCTGAGGGGCCCTGGCCGCAGATGCCGACGTATTTGCCCTTCTTCTTGCACGCCTTGATGGCCATCGAAAGCAGGGCCTTCACCGCATCGTCGCGCTCGTCGAAGAGCTTTGCGACGATGGCCGAATCCCGATCGAGGCCGAGCGTCAGCTGCGTCATGTCGTTCGAGCCGATCGACATGCCATCGAAGTGCTCGAGATATTGATCGGCGAGCAGGGCGTTGGTGGGCAGCTCGCACATCATGATGAGCTTCAGCCCATTCACGCCGCGCCCGAGGCCGTTCTGAGCGAGCAATTCGGTGACCTGCTGCGCCTCTTTCACCGTGCGCACGAAGGGCACCATCACCTGTACGTTGGTAAGCCCCATCGCCTCACGCACATTGCGCAGTGCGCGGCATTCGAGCTCGAAACACGGGCGGAATGTTTCATCGATGTAGCGTGAAGCGCCCCGGAACCCAAGCATCGGGTTTTCTTCGGAGGGCTCGTAGCCGCGGCCGCCGATGAGGTTCGCGTATTCGTTCGACTTGAAGTCGGACAGCCGCACGATGACGGGTTCCGGCGCGAATGCCGCCGCGATCTGCGCGATGCCTTCGGACAGCTTCTCGATGAAGAACGTAACCGGGTCCGGGTAGCCCGCAATCTGCGAGCGAATCTGGTCCTTGAGATCGCCGTCGAGCGAATCGAATTCGAGCAGCGCGCGCGGATGCACGCCGATCATGCGATTGATGATGAACTCGAGCCGCGCAAGGCCAACGCCGCGATGGGGAATGCCTGCGAAGTCGAAGGCCCGGTCGGGGTTGCCGACGTTCATCATGATCTTTACCGGAATTTCCGGCAGCGAGTCGAGCTCGATCTGCTTGCGCTCGAATTCGAGCTGGCCTTCGTAGACGAACCCGGTGTCGCCTTCCGCGCAGGACACCGTGATGTCCTGCCCTTCGCGAATGTTCAGCGTTGCATTCCCGCAGCCCACGACTGCCGGTATGCCCAGCTCTCGCGCAATGATCGCCGCGTGACACGTGCGGCCGCCGCGGTTGGTGACGATTGCCGCCGAGCGCTTCATGACCGGTTCCCAATCAGGATCAGTCATGTCCGCCACGAGCACGTCGCCCGTCTGCACGCGCGCCATGTCTTTCACATCCTTGATGACCCGCGCCGGACCGGCGCCGATGCGCTGGCCGATGCTTCGGCCGGTTGCCAGCACTTTCGAGCGATCGCCCTTCAGCGAATACCGCTGAATGCTCCGGCCTGCGCGACTCTGCACCGTCTCGGGGCGGGCCTGCAGGATGTAGATTTCGCCGGTGGCGCCGTCCTTACCCCACTCGATGTCCATCGGGGCCTTGTAATGGTCCTCGATGATCAGCGCCTGCTTCGCGAGCGCCACGAGGTCCGCATCGTCTAGCGAGAAACGCTGCCGGTCTGCCTCTGGCACGTCGATGGTTGAAACGCGCTCGGCGGAGCCGGGTGCGGCGTAGACCATCTTGATGGCCTTGCCACCGAGGTTGCGGCGGAGGATGGCTTTCTTGCCCGCGCGGAGCGTGGGCTTGTAGACATAGAACTCATCGGGGTTCACCGCGCCCTGCACGACGGTTTCGCCGAGACCGTAGGAGGCGGTGATGAACACGACATCCCGGAACCCGGAGTCGGTGTCGAGCGTGAACATGACACCGCTGGCGCCCAGGTCACTGCGCACCATGTGCTGCACGCCGGCGGACAGTGCCACGGCATTGTGGTCGAAGCCGTGATGCACGCGATAGGCAATGGCACGGTCGTTGAAAAGTGAGGCGAAGACCTCATGCATGGCTTTCAGGACGGCCTCTTCGCCGCGCACGTTGAGGAACGTCTCTTGCTGGCCGGCGAACGAAGCCTCCGGCAAATCTTCGGCGGTGGCGGAAGAGCGCACGGCTACGGAAATTTCCGTGCCCTTGCTCATGCGTTTCAATTCTTCCGACACGGCTTTGTCGAGCGCGGGCGGGAAGGGCGTGGACATGATCCACTTGCGAATCTGCGCGCCCGTTGCCGCAAGTTTCGTGACATCCTCGACATCCAGGCCCGCAAGCACGTCGCGAATGCGCGTGTCCAGGGCACCTTGGGCCAGGAAATCCCGGTAAGCCTGTGCGGTGGTGGCAAAACCGCCCGGCACCTGCACGCCGAGGGTGGCGAGCGAGCCGATCATCTCCCCGAGCGATGCGTTCTTGCCGCCCACCGTCTCGACATCGCCCATCTTGAGGCGATCGAAGCCAATCACGTATGCGTTCAAAGGTGTCCCCGAAGGTTCAGCGCCCCTTGCTGACAGGCGCGTGCGATGAAAGACTGGCCGCCAGATCGCAGCACCCGAAGAGGGCCGCACCGTTGAGCCGACGAACCGTTTTTTTCGTTTCTGATCAAACCGGCGTGACCGCGGAGACTATGGGTCATAGTCTGCTGACGCAGTTTGGAGGCCTGGAGTTTCGGCCAGTGACTTTGCCATTTGTGTCGAGCGTTGACAAGGCAGAGGACGCCGTGCGGAAAATCAATCGCGCGGCGGCGGAAGATGGCTTGCGCCCCATCGTATTCAGCACGCTGGTGCAGGATGAATTGCGAGACATCGTCCTCGGCAGTCAGGGCTTGTTCCTGGATTTCTTTGCGGCCTTCGTTGGCCCCCTCGAGCGCGAGCTGAACGTGCCTTCCATGCATCTGGCGGGCCGCGCGCACGGCATGTTCGACGTCGCGGGTTACACCGCGCGCATCAACGCTACAAATTTTGCGTTGTCGAACGATGACGGGAACGGACAGGATTTTTCGCACTCTGACGTAGTCCTTATTGGAGTATCCCGCTCGGGCAAGACCCCCACGTGTCTCTATCTGGCACTTCAGTACGGCGTTTTCGCCGCGAACTATCCCCTCACCGAGGATGATCTGGAAACCGGCAAGCTGCCGCAACGCCTGGAGCCCCACCGTCGCAAACTCTATGCCCTGACCATCAAGCCCGAGCGTCTTCAACAAATACGCAACGAACGGCGGCCGGAAAGTCGTTATGCTTCGCGGCAGCAGGTGGCGTACGAGCTGCGCACGGCGCATGCCTTGTTCAGCCGCTACTCGATTCCCGTGATCGACACGACCGAGTGTTCGATCGAAGAGATCGCCAGCCGCATCCTCAACAACACCGGCATCGAGCGGCGCCTGCGGCCGTAAATCTTTTTTCGATTTATCGATGCATCTGACGTCAGATCCAGACACGCGCGTGCCCGCGCGCACGAAAGTTGCTGTGGGCAGGCACGCGGCCTATTGCGCCATGAGCGAAATGCTTCTGATGTGATCGAGCACACGGGTCGAGCGCATGAAATTTGATCCCGGCACGGCTTGCGCCGCCATCAACGTGCGATATAGTCGAACCCGATGATCAACGATGCAATCACACTTGTTTCCTGGCGTACGCGCCCACGCAGCTTCGTTGCGCTCATGGCGCTGTACGAAAGCAACTACGTGCGCATGAGTTGGCTGGCGGGCAATCTGGCCTCGCTCGCCGGCCGCCATGTCTCGGCAGTGCGTGACGATTGCGATCTTGTCTTGAATGTCACAGAGCGCACGCCTTACACCACCACGCTCAATTTGACGTATCGCTTCGGTTCGCCGGCGGATGGCTCCGTCGTAAGTGAATACCCCGATATGGGCGTCCGCATCTACCACGACGCACGCGTTGCTGAGGCGCAGGGCGGGTCCCAGTCCCCCGATCACCCGGCGTTGCGGCAGTTCCGCAACGGGTTGGAGCGTGAACTGGATCAGCGCTGGGCGCGCAACGTGATGCTAAACAAGTGGCTGGAGTATTGCCTGGAGCGAGGCCATCGCTTCTCGTCTGCGACGTTGGAACTGACAACGCGCTAGCGGGATGTGGCGGGCCACCGCCACATGTCGATGAAAGCGCTACGCCAGCTCGGCTTCCTCAAGCTGCCTTTTCGTCAGGACGACGCCCTCGAAGACGAGGGGCGCGTCCTCGCCCTGTTCCGCAATCGCGCAGAGCTCAAGAAAGCCTACGGCGAGCTGCAGGACGAAATCTATCGTCTCAAAGACCGCATAAAACAGCAGGAAGGCGCCACCCAGCGCGTTCAGGAAATGCTCTCCACGCTGGAGCTGCGACTGGGAGCCACTGAAAGTGGTTACCCGGCGCTCGTTTTCTACCAGCTGCGCGGCATGTGGCAACTTGGCCGCGAGCTCATCGAACAGTTCGTCGCGGATCTGGCCAAGCAGCTCGAAGAGCGCGAGCGGCGTGCACATCTCGCCGAACACAATCGCAAACAGTTCACACGCCGTACCACGATAGACAGCGAACTGCGCGGCGCTGAAACTGAAGTCGCCGAAACGCACGACCGTCTTACGGGTCTCATCTCGCAGCGCGGCCGTCTGACGCGATTCTGGCACTATTTTCAGCGGCGCCGCCTCGATCAACGAATCGAAGCCGCGCGCTCCACGTCGGGTGCTGCCGATGCCGCGCTGGCTGCGGCGCGCGCCGCCTCAGAAGCGCTGGATAACGAGACTGTTCCTGAGTTTCCGGGCGTGTCTCTTGAGGGCCGTCGCGCCATCAACACGGCGGCAATCGCCTACGCCGAAGTGTTGTGCCTGCGTCTCGTGAAGACTCCATTGGTATCACTGGCGCGCGAAGCAACTGCGAAGCGCGAAATTTCTAGTAGTTACGGCACGCGTGCCGAGTGTGAAACGCTGATGGCGGAAGTGGCTCGGGCCACGGTCATCATTCAGGCGCGCACGAACATCACGCAGGAAGTCACAGCTCGTAGTGAACGGCTCAAGCAGGTGGCGCGTTATCGCAGTTCGAACGACTCGTCGCCTACGCCGGAGTCTCTTGCCTTCTCTGAAGGCGACGTGCTTGCAGGTGAGACGCTTGGCGTCAGCGCCGCGCGTATGCCAAACGTTCTAGCGGAAGATACCTGGGACCTGTTCCGGGTTTTGCTGCGGTAAGTTCATCGCCAGGCGAGTGGCGGCACCTTCACAGGTAGATGAACAACATCGCCAGGGCGCATACGAGCACGAGGGACATGTAGCTGCGTTCCTTGCGGGGCTCTTCCCGGTCCTCGATGAGGGTGCGAACGTACGTGCCTTTGCTGCAACGGACCCGAAAGA
>JBDTUL010000151.1:0-11686 GCA_040007735.1 Gammaproteobacteria bacterium
TTGCCCAGCGTGCCAGTGAGAATGTCTATGCGATCTGCCACGCCGCAATGCTCAGGCGTGCCACGGCCGCGCGGGCCCATGAAGCCGGTGGCATGCGAGTCATCCACCATGACCAACGCGTCATAGCGGTCTGCGAGGTCGCAGATGCCTTTCAGGTTTGCAATGAACCCATCCATCGAGAACACGCCGTCGGTGGCGATGAGACGTGTGCGTGCGCCGGCTGCCTGCTTCAGGCAGTTTTCGAGCTCCGCCATGTCGCTGTTGGCGTAGCGGAAGCGCTGGGCTTTGCAGAGACGCACGCCGTCGATGATGCTGGCGTGGTTGAGCGAGTCTGAAATGACGGCGTCCTGGTCATCCAGCAGCGTCTCGAACAGGCCGCCGTTCGCATCGAAGCAGGAGGAATACAGGATGGTGTCCTCCTTGCCGAGGAACCGGCTCAACGCCTCTTCGAGTTGCTTGTGGATGGTCTGCGTGCCGCAGATGAAGCGGACGGACGCCATGCCGTACCCGAACCGGTCTATGCCGCGGTGAGCGGCTTCGCGCACGGAGGGGTGGTTGGCCAGCCCCAGGTAGTTGTTGGCGCAGAGGTTCAACACCTCGCGCTCGCCGGTTCGCACCGTGCCGCCCTGGGGGCCGGCCAGGATGCGCTCGCTCTTGAAGAGCCCCTGTTCGCGCAACCCGTCGAGGTCTGCGGACAATCGATCCAGAAAGGTGGAGTTCATGCGGTGAATTATACTCACGCGGCCACCCTGCAAGCACCGAGCGGAGAGACCCAGTGAGGATGATCGACAACAAGGCCAGCCGGCTGTTCATCGTGCTGGCGGGGTTCTTCCTGACCAACGCCATCATCGCCGAGTTCGTGGGGGTCAAGATCTTCTCGCTCGAGGCCACGCTCGGGGTGCAGCCGTTCCACTGGAGCCTTCTGGGCGTGGACGGCACGTTGAATTTCACAGCAGGGGTTTTGTTGTGGCCGTTCGTCTTCATTCTGACGGACACCATCAATGAGTACTACGGAATGCGCGGGGTCCGCTTTATTTCGTGGAGCGCCGTGGTGTTCATCGGGTACGCGTTCCTGACAGCTTATGTCGCCATAGCGCTGTCGCCAGCCGACTTCTGGGTGAGCTCCAACGCAGCGCTGGGTGTGCCGGACGTGCAGAACGCCTACGCGCAGATCTTCGGCCAGGGTCTCTGGACGATCGGCGGCTCAATGGTTGCCTTCCTCATCGGGCAACTTGTAGATGTGCTCATCTTCCATCGCATCCGTAGAAGCACCGGAGAGAAGCACATCTGGTTGCGCGCCACGGCGTCTACCGCGGTGTCTCAAATACTAGACAGCTTCGTCGTGCTCTACATCGCGTTCGTCATCGGTCCCCAGCACTGGCCGGTGAAGCAGTTCCTGGCCGTCGGCACAGTCAACTACGTGTACAAAATGGGCGCGGCCATCGCCCTGATTCCACTCTTATATTTGATGCATCGCGTGATCGAGCGTTACCTCGGGCCCGCCATGGCGCACACTCTCCGGCAAGAGGCGGCGAGCTGAGACTGGCCGCCCACACGGCACGCCCGGCGCTCACTAGAATGCGAGCCTGATCCGGGCAGGGAAGACGTATGACGCTGAGTGTTTTCGACATCTTCAAGATCGGCATCGGCCCTTCGAGCTCCCATACGATGGGCCCGATGCGCGCCGCGCGCGAATTCGCGCTGGGCTTGAAGCGTGATGGCTTGTTGGCAGCAACCCAGGAAGTGGTCGTACGGCTATACGGGTCGCTTGCGCTGACGGGTGCGGGGCACGGAACCGATCGTGCGATTCTGGTGGGGCTCGAAGGCTCGGAGCCTGAGACCGTGGATCCAGACAGCATCGAGCCCGCCATCCAGCGCATTCGCAAGGAAGGCCGGCTGAGCCTGCTCGGTGAGCATGTCACGGTGTTCGATGAGCCGATGCAGTTGCTGTTCATGCGCGCGGAGCGCCTGCCGCATCACTCGAATGGCATGCGGTTCAGTGCGCTGGATGCGAAGCGCGCCGTGCTGCGCGAAGAGAGTTACTACTCGATCGGCGGCGGATTCATTACGCGGGAAGGGGAGACGGAGGCTCGCGAAGGCGGGCGGACTGCGCCGCCTTATCCGTTCAATTCCGGCGACGAATTGCTGAAGAGCTGCCGCGAGCACGGGCTCGAATTATTCGAGCTGGTGCGCGCCAATGAGCGGACGTGGCGCTCGGATGAAGAGATTCGCGCGGGGCTGCTGCGCATCTGGGGCGTGATGCAGGCTTGTGTCGAGCGCGGCTTCCGGCAGACCGGCGTGCTTCCGGGCGTGCTCAAGGTGCGGCGTCGTGCGCCGAAACTCTATCGCGTGCTGACGGAGAGCCGGGCTGGGTCTAACCCGCTCGAGGCAATGGATTGGGTGAATGCGTGGGCGCTGGCTGTGAACGAAGAGAACGCGGCGGGCGGGCGTGTGGTCACGGCACCGACCAACGGCGCGGCAGGCATCGTGCCGGCGGTGCTGCATTTCTATCGCCGCTTCGAGACCGGTGCGAATGACGATGGAGTCATTCGCTTTCTGCTCACCGCTGGCGCTATGGCCATGCTCTACAAGAAGAACGCTTCGATCTCAGGGGCTGAGATGGGGTGTATGGGTGAGGTGGGCGTGGCGTGCTCTATGGCCGCTGCGGGGCTGGTGGCTGCACTTCATGGCACGAATGAGCAGATTGAGAATGCGGCGGAGATTGGGATGGAGCACAACCTGGGGTTGACGTGCGACCCGGTCGCGGGGCTGGTGCAGATTCCGTGCATTGAGCGCAATGCTATGGGGGCGGTGAAGGCGATTAATGCCTCGCGGCTCGCCATGCGGGGGGATGGTACGCACAAGGTGTCGCTGGATCAGGTGATTGCGACGATGCGGCAGACGGGGGCGGATATGTCCACCATTTATAAGGAGACGTCGCAGGGAGGGTTGGCGGTTAATGTGCCCGAGTGCTAGCCATTTAAGAGCCCTCGATCGCCGGGCGGCTGAGAATGGGTTTTTTTCTTTTTTCAGTTAAAAGACAAAGAAAAGAAAACTTCGATCTCTTCAGCTGAAGAGGCTGAACAGTTGTTTGGGCGGGGCATACATCACCGCCCGCGCCGCAGGCGCTTCAATCGTCTCCCAGGTGCGCGCGGTAAAGGTGAGGGTGCACGCCGCCCCGGTAGTCATCTCCACTACATTCACGTCTGGCGGGGCCAGCATTCGCGCGAGCTCCGAAATGCCCGGGTTGTGACCCACGATCGCCAGGTGCTGCACGCGCGGCCCCGTGGCACGTATCAGGGTCAAAATATCCTCAGGCTGGGCGAGATACAGGTTCTCGAAACCCTTCACGCGGCGAGGCGCCAGATTCAGCTTGCGCGCGAGAATCTCAGAAGTGAGCTGAGTGCGCTTGGCGGCACTGGCGAGCAGCAGGTCCGGCACCAGTTCCTGGTCCAGCAGCAGCTTTCCCATGGCCTGGGCTTCACCGATGCCCCGTTTATTGAGCGGCCGATCGAAATCCGCCACCCCCGCATTCTTCCAGTCCGCGTTGCCGTGCCGGACCAGGGTCAATCGTTTCAAGCAGGCCGCTCCACGAAAATGCGGCCGTCCTGTTGCCTGAGGTTGAAGGTGCGCAAGGGCTCATACGCAGGCGGCGTCAGCGCTTCGCCGGTGCGCAGGTCGAATCGCGCGAAATGGCGCGGACAGATGATCTGGCACGCCTCGACTTCCGCGCCCTCGAGGTTCGCGCCGTCGTGCGTGCAGCGGTCTTCCACCGCGAAAAGCTCAGCCCCACAGCGGACGACGAGGACCGAATAGCCATCCACTTCAGCCGAAAGCGGCATCGTGTCCTGCACGGAATCCGCGGCCCCCACGTCGATCCACTCGGAAGGCATGATGTGGGTTAAAACATTCCGGTTTGCAGTCGGGCGGCTTCGGACATCATCGACTGGCTCCACGGCGGATCGAACACCAACTCTACGTCGGCGACCCGCACGGTGGGAATACGCTCCACCTTGTCTTTCACGTCCGCGACCAGCACTTCGCCCATGCCGCAGCCCGGCGCCGTGAGCGTCATTTTAACGATGACCGTGCGCGTGCCATCGTCATTGGCGGTGACTTCGCACTCGTACACGAGCCCCAGGTCGACGATGTTGATGGGAATCTCGGGGTCGTAGCAGGTGCGCATCTGCTCCCAGGCGAGGTTTTTCACATCCTGTTCGGTGGCATTTGGCGGCAGCTCCGGGGGCTTCACCACTTCTTTGCCGATGGCATCCGCGTCCGCGCCGCCGATGCGAAACAGGTTCCCCTCGACATAGACAGTGAAACTGCCGCCCAGCGCCTGCGTGATGTAGCCCGCTTGCCCCGGCCGCAACTGCACTTCCGCGCCCGCAGGCACCATGACCGCGGTCACATCGCGATTCACGACAAACGGCTCGTTTTCGTAAGACCTCACGCTCACTCCGTCGAAATGGTGGTGCCGCTCTGTTCGAGGGCGGCATTCAGAGTGTGCCAGCACAGGCTTGCGCACTTCACACGCGCGGGAAATTCGCGCACGCCGGACAAGGCGGCGAGCTTGCCCAGCTCCGGCGCCGGTTCGACATCCTGCTGAGTGAGCAGGCTGTGGATGCTCTGATAGATACTGTTGATGGCCGCGCGGTCCTTGCCCTTGACCGCTTCCGTCATCATCGACGCGGACGCGGTCGAGATGGCGCAGCCTTTGCCTTCGAAGCGCACGTCCTCGACCCGATCGCCATTCATCTTCAGCGACACGGTGAGCCGGTCGCCGCACAGCGGGTTATGGCCGTCCGCGCGAGCATCCGGGTGGTCGAGGGTGCCGAAGTTTCGCGGCTTGCGGTTGTGATCCAGGATCACATCGCGGTAGAGGTCCTTGAGCTCCATCAGCTGAATACCTCGCGCACCTTACGCAAGGCGGCCACGAGCTTGCCGATTTCTTCTTCGGTGTTGTAGCAGCCGAACGAGGCGCGGGCCGTTGCGGGAATGTCGAAGAAATCCATGACCGGCATGGCGCAGTGATGGCCGGTGCGCACTGCGATGCCTTCGGCATCGAGCACCGTGCCGATGTCGTGCGGGTGGATGCCTTCCATCGTGAACGAAACCACCGACGCTTTGTGAGCGGCGGTGCCGACGATGACGATGCCCGGCAGGCGCGTCAGCTCCGAGGTGGCGAGCGTGAGCAGATGATGCTCGTGGGCGGCAATGGCTTCGAGCCCAAGCTCCTCGACGTAGTCCATGGCGGCAGCCAGACCGACGGCGCCGGACATGTTCGGCGTGCCCGCTTCGAACTTCCACGGCAGATCGTTGTAGGTGCTGCGCTCGAACGTGACGGACTTGATCATGTCGCCGCCGCCTTGCCACGGCGGCATCGCCTCGAGCAGGGATTCGCGCCCGTAGAGGACGCCGATGCCTGTTGGGCCATAGAGCTTGTGGCTGGAGAACGCGTAGAAGTCGGCATCGAGCTCGCGCACGTCGACCTTTGAGTGCGGTACGGCTTGCGCGCCGTCGACGAGCACGACGGCACCTTTCGCGTGAGCGGCATCAATGATGCGCTTCACCGGCAGGATGGTACCCAGCGCATTCGACACGTGAGCGACGGCAACGAGCTTCGTGCGAGGGGAGAGCAGTTCCAGGAATTTGTCGAAGATCAGCTCGCCGCGCTTGTCGATCGGCGCCACCTTGAGCGTGCAGCCGGTCTGCTGGGCAACCATCTGCCACGGAACGATGTTGGCGTGGTGCTCGAGCGCAGTGATGAGAATCTCGTCTCCCTTGCCGAACAGCGGGCGCGCGTAGGCCTGCGCGATCAGGTTGATGGATTCAGTCGTTCCACGCGTGAAGATGATTTCCTTGGTGGCGCGCGCATTGATGAATCGTCGTACGCGATCGCGCGCACCCTCAAAGGCTTCGGTGGCTTCCTGGCTCAGCGCATGAACGCCGCGATGAACGTTTGAATGCGAGTTCTTCTCGTAGCGGTCCACTGCCTCGATGACTTGCAGCGGGCGCTGTGAAGAGGCTGCGCTGTCCAGGTACACCAGCGGCTTGCCGTTCACCGAACGCGACAGGATGGGGAAATCCTTGCGCACGCGCTGCACGTCATAGGCAACGCGGTCGCGTGAGGCGTGAAGCACATTCGCAGCCATCAGATCAGCTCCTTCAGGGCGGCCGTCTCTTTCATCTGGCCCGCGAGATTGGTTTCGATGTACCGGCGCAGCTCCGGGATTTCGATGCGCGACACCACGTCTTCGAGGAACGCCCACTTGAGAAGCTGCTGAGCTGTCTCGGGCTCGATGCCTCGGGAGAGCATGTAAAAGAGCATGTTGTCGTCGAGCTTTCCGGCGGTGGCACCGTGACTGCAGCGGACATCGTCGGTGTAGATCTCGAGCTGCGGGCGCACGTCGATTTCGGCTTGGGAGCCTGCGAGGAGGCCGCGCAGTGACTGGCGGGAATCCGCGCCGCGAGC
This sequence comes from Gammaproteobacteria bacterium, assembly GCA_040007735.1. GTDB lineage: Bacteria > Pseudomonadota > Gammaproteobacteria > Steroidobacterales > Steroidobacteraceae > JADGHX01. The sequence goes on from JBDTUL010000151.1 coordinate 6,476, forward strand.
GTGCTTGCGAACGACTACTTTGCTATTGAAGCCCACCCGTCCGCGGCCGGCGGCGATGCCGCGAACGCGTTGGTCTGATTTCGTGTTGGCGCCGATATGCTCGACGAGCGCATATGCATCGTGAACCTGCTGGCCGTCGGCGAGCGAGACGACGTGCAGAGCTAGTTCGGCACGCGGGCCTACCAGCTCAATGTGCATTGTTGACCGCGCTGACAGCCCGCCCAGGTTCACGGCGTGGACTGTGTACTTCGCATCTTGCGCAACAGTGGCGGAAAGCGTGTCGATCCATGTGGATTGCACGCCAGCCTGCTGCAGGCGGTAGTGCTTCACCTGCGATCCGGCGCCAATGTTCACTTGAACGGCGCCGTTCACGAAGTTTGCGTCGTTATGGAGGCTGATGTGCCGCTCGATGAGCCCGACGTGCGCGTTGGATTCGACGTTCAGCTCGACCCGCGGATAGGACGCGGCAACCTGCGCGCTCTCTGTGGCGATGAAGACGATCTCGATGCAGGCGGCGCAGTCGATGCCTTTCGCCACGTGAATCGCCGCGCCGTCAGTGGCGAAAGCGTCGTTCAGCAGCGCGAAGCGCTCGTCGGGGCGCGAGGCCTCGGACGCGGCGGCATTCGCGGACGATGCGCCAACTCGCAATGACGTCACCGAAACGCCGCGCGGGGTACTGGCAGCTGAAAGCTCCGGCGCCAGCACGCCGTCGACAAACGCATAGCGGGCATAGCCTTCGATTACCGGCGGCAATTCTGCCGCAGTAATCTCAGTGCGCGGCCGCTGCGCAGCCGGCGCGAATTTCACGCGTTCGACGGGGCGAAGATTGGCGTATTTCCAATTTTCGTCACGTGTCGTGGGCAGGCCCGTTGCCGCGAGTGACGCGACGGCTCTCAGTCGTCGCTCCGCGCTGACGACGGTGGCGGGCAGCCCGTCACGCGCAGCCGTGTGCTCCTGAGAGATCCGTTCAGCCAGCCGATCGGCGGGCGTAGCGGATGGCTTGGGTGTAACGCCGGCGCTCATATCAAATTCCTCACGCCGCCTCGTCAGTCACCCAGTCATACCCGCGGCGTTCCAGCTCGAGGGCGAGGGTGCGGTCGCCGCTGCGCGCGATGCGGCCCTTCACCAGCACGTGCACGAAGTCCGGAACGATGTGATCGAGCAACCGCTGATAGTGGGTGACCAGCACGATGGAACGCTCCGGCCCGCGCAGGCTGTTCACGCCCGCCGCGACTACCTTGAGCGCGTCGATGTCGAGGCCCGAGTCCGTCTCGTCCAGGATGGCGAGCCGAGGCTCGAGCACCAGCATCTGCAGAATCTCGTTGCGCTTCTTCTCGCCGCCGGAGAACCCTTCGTTCACGCCGCGCGTGAGGAAGCTGTCATCCATGCGCATGAGTTTCATCTTCTCGCGCACGAGGCCGAGAAAATCGAACGCGTCCACTTCCTGCTCCCCACGGTGCTTGCGCGCCGCGTTGATGGCCGCCTTCAGCAAGTACACGTTGTTCACGCCGGGTATTTCCACCGGATACTGAAACCCCAGGAACACGCCTTGGTGCGCGCGTTCCTGCGGGGCGAGCGCCAGCAAATCTTTGCCGTCGTAGGTGACGCTGCCTGCCGTGATGGTGTAGCCCGGCCGGCCGGCCAGCACATGGGCCAGCGTGCTCTTGCCGGAGCCGTTCGGCCCCATGATGGCGTGCACTTCGCCGGGATTTACTTCCAGCGTGAGGCCGTTCAGCACTTTCTTGTCGCCGACGGAGGCGTGCAGGTTATCGATCTTCAACATCTGGGTCATCGCTCCAACTTGTTCATTGTCGAAAACAGCCTGCGGCCTTTTCGACCCGACGAGCAAAAGGTGTGGCTTTTGCTCGTCTCTTACCCAACCGCGCCTTCGAGGCTCACGGCGAGCAGGTTCTGTGCTTCCACCGCGAACTCCATCGGCAACTCTTTGAACACCGACTTGCAGAAGCCGCTGACGATCATGTTCACCGCGTCTTCCTGCGAGATACCTCGCTGCAGGCAGTAGAACAACTGCTCGTCGCTGATCTTCGATGTGCTGGCCTCGTGTTCGATGGTGGCCGTCGGGTTCTTCACTTCGAGATACGGGAACGTGTGCGCACCGCACTCCCCACCCATGAGCAACGAATCGCACTGGGTGAAATTGCGCGCGCCGTGCGCACTCGGCAGCACCTTCACGAGTCCGCGATACGTGTTCTGCCCGTGGCCCGCCGAAATGCCCTTCGCAACGATGGTGCTGCGAGTGTCCGGCCCGATGTGAATCATCTTCGTGCCGGTGTCGGCTTCCTGATAGTTGTTCACCGTGGCGACCGAATAGAACTCGCCGATGGACCCGGCACCACGCAGCACGCAGCTCGGGTATTTCCAGGTGATGGCCGAGCCGGTTTCCACCTGAGTCCACGAGATGCGCGAATTGCGCCCGCGGCACTCGCCGCGCTTGGTGACGAAGTTATAGATGCCGCCGACGCCATTCGCATCGCCGGGGTACCAGTTCTGCACCGTTGAATATTTGATGTACGCATCGTCGAGCGCCACCAGTTCAACGACCGCGGCGTGAAGCTGGTTCTCGTCCCGCATCGGCGCCGTGCAGCCTTCCAGATAGCTCACGTACGAGCCGGCATCCGCAATGATGAGCGTGCGCTCGAACTGACCCGTCTTCGCGGCATTGATGCGGAAGTAAGTGCTCAGTTCCATCGGGCACCGCACGCCCTTGGGTACGTAAACAAACGAGCCGTCGGTAAACACGGCCGAGTTGAGCGTGGCGTAGAAATTGTCGGTGTACGGCACCACGGTGCCGAGATATTGCTCGATGAGTTCCGGATGCGACTGCACCGCTTCGGAGAACGGGCAGAAGATGACGCCCGCCTTGGCCAGCCGATCTTTGAACGTGGTAGCGACGGACACACTGTCGAACACCGCATCAACGGCCACGCCGGCCAGCCGCGCGCGCTCGTGCAAGGGCACGCCCAGCTTCGCGTACGTCTCGAGCAGCTTGGGGTCCACTTCGTCCAGGCTCTTCGGCCCATCCGTCCGGGCCTTAGGGGCCGAGTAGTACGAGATGTCCTGGTAGTCGATCGGCTTGAACTTCACGTGCGCCCAGTGCGGCTCTCGCATGGTGAGCCAGTGGCGCAGCGCCTTGAGCCGCCATTCCGTGAGGAACGCAGGCTCGTTCTTCTTGCGCGAGATCATGCGGACTACATCTTCATCGAGGCCGGGCGGCACCGTGTCGGACTCGATGTCCGTCACGAAGCCGTGTTCGTAGCCGCGGCTGACGAGTTTCTGCAGGTTGTCGGCGGTTTCGCTCATGGGGTCTTAATGGGTCTTTAAAAAGGGTTTGCTAGCGTGCTTACGATCGCGACACAGGACGGGAGGCCGCGGCCTTCATGTCACGCTCAAGGGCAAGCACGCGCGGCTTGGCTTCGAGGCCGGCAAGCTGAGCAAGGCTGACGTCCTGGAGCGACCGACGGATGGTGACGTTGAGCAACTGCCACGCATGGCCGACCTGGCAGGTGCGTTCGATGTCGCATTGTCCGTGCCCGGAGGCGCAGTCGGTGATCGCGAAGGGGCCCTCCAGCGCGTCCAGGATCTCCCCGGCGCTGATCTGTGCTGCCGGGCGGGCAAGCTGGTAGCCGCCGCGAATGCCGCGCGTAGAGGCCACGAGGCCTGAACGCTGCAATGTTTTGAGAACTTTGCTCACCGTCGGCAAAGTGAGACGAGTCTGCTCGGCCAGCGCAGCAGAGGTCTGGACACGTTCCGGCGCCCTGGCAAGGGCCGCCAGGATGACGGTGGCGTAGTCGGTCAGTCGGCTGATCCGAAGCATTTGGCGACATCTCCTTAAGTAGGACTAGTTTAGTGCTATTTAGGTGTGCCGGCCAAGCCTGATTTGCTATTCTTCCGCCCCCTTGGCGCGCAAGCAACGCTTGGGGTTGGTGGCCGTCAGTCAGTTGGAGGAAAAACGCAGATGAATCGAAACGAGCTGTCGCGCATTGCGCGTGCCATGGTGGTGAAAGACAAGGGCATCCTGGCGGCCGACGAAAGCTCGGGCACCATCAAGAAGCGGTTCGACGGCATCAAGCTCGAATCCACTGAAGAGGCCCGCCGCACCTATCGCGAAATGTTGTTCACGGCGCCGGGCGCTGCGGACTGGATCAGCGGCGTCATCCTGTACGACGAGACCCTGCGTCAGAAAACGAAAGACGGCACGCCGTTCTCGCAGTACCTGACCAGACTCGGCATTCTTCCGGGCATCAAGGTCGACATGGGCGCCAAGCCCCTCGCGGGCTTCCCGAACGAGACGATCACCGAAGGCCTCGACGGCCTGCGCGCCCGCCTCGTCGAGTACCGCGAGCTCGGCGCCCGCTTCGCCAAGTGGCGTGCGGTCATCGACATTGCCGACGGCATTCCCTCGCAGTTCGCTATCGATGCGAACGCGCACGCGCTGGCGCGTTACGCCGCGCTCTGCCAGGAAAACGAAATCGTCCCCATCGTCGAGCCGGAAGTGCTGATGGATGGCGCGCATTCCATCGAGCGCTGTGAAGAAGTGACCGACGGTGTGTTGCAGTCGGTGTTCGCGCAGCTTCATGCCCACCGCGTCTATCTCGAAGGCATCGTGCTGAAGCCGAACATGGTCATCTCGGGCAAGAAGGCTGCGAATCGCGCCTCGGCCGAAGCGGTTGCCGAAGCCACCTTGCGCGTGCTCAAGCGGCACGTTCCGTCGGCGGTTCCGGGCATCGCGTTCCTTTCCGGCGGCCAGTCCTCCGCGGACGCCACGCTCCACCTCTCACTCATGAACAAGCAGGCACTGCCTTGGCAACTCACGTTCAGCTACGGTCGCGCCCTGCAGGACACTGCACTGAAAGCGTGGGCCGGCCAGGCTGCGAACTTCGCCGCGGGCCAGAAAGAGTTCGCGAAGCGCGCGAAGCTCAACAGCCTTGCCACTACCGGTCGCTACGCGGCCGCCATGGAGAGCCAGGGCGCCTGAGCAAACAGGCGACCTTCGCGCAAGAAGCGTGACGATTCCACAAACGTTGCAGAATGAGTCTGCGGCGGCGGTCGACGACGGCCCCGCCAACGACCTGGTGGTCGACGTGCGCGATGTGCATTACTCCATCGGCACGCGATCCATTTTTTCCGGCATGGACATCACGGCACGCCGGGGTCGCATCACGGCCATCATGGGGCCGAGCGGCACCGGCA